>NZ_JACCCY010000002.1:932500-1059669 GCF_013409575.1 Macellibacteroides fermentans
AACTTCTGTATATTTACTTGCATAGGAATCACTCTTTGGTAATGACTATAAACTGAATTGATCAAAAATGAGGGTCTGTGTTTTTTTAGCGAATGATATAGTATAGCAATGGGTAATGCTTAAAAACGAGCTTTGTAATTATATCAATAAAAAGATATACCTTTGCAGCATGAATAAATACAGACTGGAAGATTGGTTGCCTACTACTAAAAAAGAAATAGAGGCAAGAGGGTGGGATTACGTGGATGTAATTTTCTTTTCGGGAGATGCCTACGTTGATCATCCTTCTTTTGGCCCGGCTGTAATTGGCCGAACATTGGAAGCCCTGGGGTTGCGAGTTGCTATTGTACCACAACCTAATTGGCGTGATGATTTACGTGATTTTAAGAAGCTGGGAATTCCACGGCTATTTTTTGCAGTTAGTGCTGGTGCTATGGATTCGATGATAAATCATTATACAGCCAACAAACGTTTACGTAGTGACGATGCGTACACTCCTGATAAAAGAGCTGGAATGAGACCCGATTATCCAAGTATCGTTTATACACAAATATTAAAGAAGTTATATCCTGATATCCCGGTTGTATTGGGTGGCATAGAAGCTTCTTTGCGCCGCCTTACTCATTATGATTATTGGCAAGATAAGCTTAAACCAGGTATATTGATTGAGAGTAGGGCTGATTTACTTATTTATGGAATGGGAGAACAGCCATTAAGATCTCTTGTAAACAAATTAAAAAGAGGTGTTCCATTTTCCGATATAAAGGATATTCCACAGACGGCCTATTTAACTTCGTCGGAGGATGTATCTGCTCATATACTACCTGGAGATATAAATCTCTTTTCTCATGAAGAATGCTTGCTTGACAAACTGAAACAGGCTAAAAACTTCAAACATATTGAAGAAGAATCCAATAAGATGGAAGCATCCAGGATTATTCAGCGAGTTGGTAATGAATCAATAGTTGTGAATCCTCCTTTTCCTCCAATGACAGAGGCTGAGTTGGATGCCAGTTTTGATTTGCCATATACAAGACTTCCTCATCCTAAATATAAAGGAAAGACAATCTCTGCATTTGATATGATACAGTTTTCTGTAAACTTACACAGAGGTTGTTTTGGAGGTTGTGCCTTTTGTACTATTTCAGCACATCAAGGAAAATTTATTGCTTCCCGAAGTAAAGATTCCATTTTAAAAGAGATAAAGATTATTACAGGTATGCCCGATTTTAAAGGGTATCTAAGTGATTTAGGCGGTCCTTCGGCTAATATGTACCGAATGAAAGGAAAAGATATATCGATATGTAGGAAGTGTAAAAGACCGTCTTGTATTTCTCCTAAAGTGTGTAAAAATCTGAATGCTGATCATACACCAATGCTTGAGTTGTATAAAGAAGTTGACAGTATTCCGGGGATAAAGAAATCATTTATTGGAAGTGGAGTTAGATATGATTTGTTATTAAACAGGTATGATGATAATGCGTTGAATGATTCGGCTAATAAATATATGAGGGAGCTTATTGCTCATCATGTGTCCGGTCGTTTGAAAGTGGCGCCAGAACATACTTCAGATGAAGTACTAAAACAGATGCGTAAACCTTCATTTACCCAGTTTGGTCAGTTTAAGAAAATATTCGATCGTATAAATAAGGAAGAGGGATTAAATCAGCAATTGATTCCTTACTTTATTTCAAGTCACCCGGGATGTACTGAGGCGGATATGGCTGAGTTGGCTGCAATTACAAAAGATCTTCATTTTCATTTGGAACAGGTGCAGGATTTTACGCCGACACCAATGACGCTTGCTACTGAAATGTATTACACAGGCTATCATCCCTATACATTGGAGAAGGTTTATACAGCCCATACAAAAGAACAAAAATTAGCGCAAAGGCAATTTTTCTTCTGGTATGACAAGTCTTATAAAAATCAAATAACCAAGACATTACAACGTTTAGGAA
Source organism: Macellibacteroides fermentans (assembly GCF_013409575.1). Taxonomy (NCBI): domain Bacteria; kingdom Pseudomonadati; phylum Bacteroidota; class Bacteroidia; order Bacteroidales; family Porphyromonadaceae; genus Macellibacteroides; species Macellibacteroides fermentans. The sequence continues at coordinate 934,462 of NZ_JACCCY010000002.1, forward strand.
GAAAAGATCTTATTTCCAGACTTTTTGGAAAATAGTGATCGCCAGTATACTTTGATGCCATTGTAAACTATCATATACAGATAAGGCTTTCATAAATTATGAAAGCCTTATCTGTATATGATAGGGAATTATTATTCTTTTACAGCAATAACCTCAATTTCAACTAATCCGTTTTTGGGTAATGTTTTAACGGCAACAGCTGAACGAGCAGGGAAGGCACCTTCGAATTGAGATGCATAGACGGTATTCATTGCGGCAAAATCATTCATGTCGGCAAGAAAAACAGTTGTTTTAACCACATCATTCATCGTATAGCCTGCTTCCGTAAGAATAGCATTCATATTTTTGAAAGACTGAATAGTCTGTTCGGTTACTCCACCCTCGGCAAAAGCTCCGGTTGAAGGATCAATACCAAGCTGACCAGACATGAATAACATATTCCCAACCTGAATTGCCTGGCTGTACGGACCAATTGCAGCAGGAGCGTTAGATGTTGAAATTACTTTTTTCATATGAATCTAATTTATATTTGAGGTCTGAAACCTACTATAGTTAAATATTCAGCAAATTTTAATCGTTAAAACTTAGTGTTTTTCGTTCATTCTTTGTCTAACAACCTCGTAAACAAGAATTGAAGATGCTACGGATACATTCAATGAACCAATAGTTCCAAATTGAGGAATCTTTACCATTTGGTCGCACATTCTAAGGTTATCCATAGAAACACCCGTATCTTCAGCACCCATAACAATGGCTACAGGTCCGTCGTATGTCACAGCCGTATAATTTTCATAAGCTTTTTCGCTGGCAGCATAAACTTTGACTCCTGATTCCTGCAAGAATTTAATAGCTTGTGTAATGCTTTTTTCTTTACATACCGGAAGTACATGCAGTGCACCAGCTGATGTCTTCATTGCATCTGCATTTACTGTTACACTTCCTTTAGATGGAATAACAATGGCATCAACACCTGCACATTCACATGTTCTGGCAATAGCACCAAAATTACGTACATCTGTAACGCCATCAAGTAGAACAATGAATGGATTCTTACCCTGTTCGTAAAGAAATGGAATGATGTCTTCCAATTTCTGATAACTGATTGCCGGAATAAAGGCAATTACTCCCTGGTGATTTTTACGGGTAACACGGTCTAGGCGTTCAGCTGGGACACGTTGCACAGCAATCTCTCTTCCTTTAAGTGCGTCAAACAACTCTTTAGATAGATCGCTTTGTAAATCCCTTTTCACAAGGATTTTGTCTATTTCCTTTTCTGCCAGGATTGCTTCTATTACGGCACGGATGCCAAATATCATTTCATTTTCTTTCATCTGATTTGCGTAAAATAAAAGGTCGACAATTAATATCAACCTTGAATGTAATTGTTTATGTTGTCTGATTGACTACAAAGATAGCTCATTTCGATTTACATGATACCATGAATCATGAAAAATCTGGTTAACTGACCTTTAATAGTAAGTAAACCTTTTATCTTTAAGGTTTGTTTTGTTGGTATTGAATATATAAAGGAGTTAAATAAAAAGAAAATGCAAATATTGGAGGTTGCTGAAGGTGTAATTTTATCTAGACCGGATAGCTTTAATATGAATCAGATTATTACTTCCGGACAATGTTTCCGTTGGGATGAAATTAAGACGAATGTTTGGAAGGGGGTTGCTTTCGATACATTGTTGGAAATAGAACTTCTGGATGATAATTCTTATTTATTTAAATGTACAAAGGAGACCTTTTATTCACTTTGGTATGATTATTTTGACTTTGAACGAGATTATGAACAAATAAAAAGGAGTGTTTCAGGAGATAGTTTTCTTGAGAAGGCAGTTGTCGTTGGAGATGGAATACGTATTCTTCGTCAGGATCCTTTTGAAATGCTTATTACATTTATAATTTCGCAATGCAGTAATATTCCTAAGATAAAAACAAATGTAAATATCTTATGTCAAAAATTAGGAGCTTATGTCGAGGATAAACATGGAAAAGATGGATATTATCTTTTCCCCACTCCAAAGGCCCTGGCCGAAAATCCGGAATTGATTGCTTCTTGCGGTGTAGGATATCGTGATAAATACATTGTTAATGCAGCACGCAAAGTGCTGACAGGCGAATTGAATCTTGACCATTTACGAACGGTTAGCAGAGAAGAGGCCTTTGATGCATTGATATCTTTATATGGGGTGGGGCGGAAAGTTGCCAATTGTGTGTTGTTGTTCGGGTTGCAACATCTTGACGGCTTTCCCATTGATTTATGGATAAAGAAAGTGCTCGATAAACATTATCAAGGTCTGTTCGATACATCCAGATACAATGGTTATAGAGGCGTAATTCAACAATATATGTTCTACTATGGCCGTACATTGGGAGCTTCTTATTTTGAGTAAATAAGTAGATTTTGGCAAGTTGCTCATTTTTGTTTACCTTTGTACAATAATTAATAACACCCAAATTTATGGATGTAGAAAAACTTTTATCTGAAGGCATTGTTTTTAAAGGAGCTAAAAATCCGGTTAATCCCGATGAAGTTCGAAAAATAAAAACCAAAGCTAAGAAATCGACGTATGTTAAAGGAACTCACGGATCGGATTCTGCAAAGATGAAGGCCGAAATAAAAAGGCGTAAAGCTGCCAGATCCAGTCAGAAGAAAAGAGGTTGATTTTATTAAAAAGTATAAAAAAGAGGGTGTGTCAAAACAAAGTAATTGGCACATCCTCTTTCTTTTTTGTTTCGTTTTTCAAAAAAGCTTCAAGCCGCCCATTTTGGATTGATTTTTCTTTCGATTCGATTTTGATCGCTTATCACCTCATAAAACGCTGTTTTCAGAGTAATTTTCCTGTTATAAAAGCCCTTTGATATCCCTTTAGCTGCTTTTGCACACATCTTTTTTATGTTGAAGGCTATGGCAAAGAAGGCAAAGTCCATGGTGACTTTGTCGAGTCCGAAGTGACGGAATCGACGGTATGCCATATTGTATTTCATTTGTCCGAAAACGGCTTCTGGTTCTATAGGTCGTTTGGATCGGTGTTCAAGTCCCTCATCCGAGATCAGCTTCTCACGGGCTTTGCGTTTATATTCCACGAGTCTGCGGTTAACTTCGATGGAGCGATTCCCCTTGGCTTTGAAGCATCCGGTCCGAAGAGGGCATCCTTCGCATCTTGCTGCCCTGTAGCGATGTGATTCGGTAATATATCCGCTAGCTGTCCTTCCATGAGTCTTACCCACAAAGGTCATATGCTGCCCCATGGGGCAAACATAGTAATCATCTTTGGCATTATAATATAAATTATCCACCAGAAAAGGATTATTCTTAAACGAACGCTTCTGCTCTTTGTGGAACCAGTTGTATTTTACAAAAGACTCTATATCATGTTCTTCCATAAAACGATAATTCTCCTCCGATCCATAACCGGAGTCGGCAACGGCTTTGCCGGGAAGCCGGTTGTAACGTCCGGAAAACGAGCTAAGGAAAGGTATAAGGGTTAATGTGTCTGTAGGGTTGGGGAACAGGGAAAAGTCGGTGATGAATTGGTTCTCTGTCCCGATTTGTAAGTTGTAGCCGGGTTTGGTCTGGCCGTTGTTCATCGCATCCTCTTTCATGCGCATAAAGGTGGCTGAAGGATCACTTTTGGAATAAGAATTACGATCCCCGAGTGTTTGCAGATGCTGGTCATATTCGGCAAGCTTATCGCCGTGCTTCTCTAACTCTTTTATCTCTTTCTCCCTTGCCCGACGGGCTTTCTTTTCTTCCCTGGTCCTGGCTGCGGGTTGCTCTGCCAGCGCCTCCTTCAACTCCCGGGCAAGATCGGAGATGGCTGCCGGAGTAAACGCCACGGATTGATTCTCTGCTGCTTTATCCTGGGCGATCGTTTCATCAATCTGTTCAAGCAGGATTCTTATTTTATCGAGAAGTTTGTCCCGGTTCTTCTCCACGCTTTTGCGCCAGACAAAGGTATATTTGTTGGCTTTGGATTCAATCTTTGTCCCATCAATGTATTCCACATCCAGACTCACATAGCCTTTACCGGCAAGAAGAAGCACTAGTTGGGTGAAAATCTGGTTAATCTCATGCTTTACCCGATTACGAAAACGGTTGATTGTAATAAAGTCTGGTTTTTCATACCCGGCAAGCCAGATATAATGGATGTCGCGAAGAAGCAGCTTCTCAATCTTGCGACAGGAATAAACGTTGTTCATGTAGGCGTAGATAATCACCTTGAGCATCATCTGTGGATGATAGGGACTACGACCATATTCTTTATAAAGAGCCTTAATATTATTAAGGTCAAGATTGTCAACCAGGGCATTGACTACCCGGACAGGGTCATCTTCAGCAATATCTTCATCAATCCGGCTCGGAAAAAGAAGCGTTTGGTTGGATATATACGGGCGAAAATGTAACTTTGTCATATGAATTTTGAAAACCTAAAGTTACAAAAACTCTAGGAAATAGCAAAGGCCGAGCTTGGGAAAGTTCGACCTTTGTGCATAAAACGAGGGTGTGCCTATTTTGACACACCCCCTTTTAATTTATGAAATTTGATTAGGCAAGTTTTCTTGCACCATCGCTTATTACAACTTCATATAGTTTTGGTTCGTGACCAAACTTCTCTTTGTACGAAGCAAAGGCCTCTTTAATGAATGCATCATGCAATTCGTCTTTAACAAGGTTGATAGTACAACCGCCAAAGCCTCCACCCATTACGCGAGAGCCTGTAACGCCACATTTTTTAGCGATATCATTCAGATAGTCGAGTTCTTCACAGCTTACTTCGTAAAGTTTACTCATCCCATGATGTGTTTCATACATTTTCTGACCTACAGTTTCGTAATCACCACGCTCAAGAGCATCACAAACATCAAGTACACGTTGAACTTCTTCAATTACATATTCAGCACGCATGTAATCCTCTGCCGAAATCTGATCCTTCACCTCCTTAAGCATGTCCATAGTTGCATCACGCAAGAACTCAACTTCAGGATGGTTGTTATTACGGATTGCTGCTGCAGCAGTTTCGCATGACTGACGACGTTTGTTGTAAGCAGAAGAGGCTAATTCGTGTTTTACTACAGAGTCAAGTAAAACCAATTTATAACCTACCGGTTTGAATGGGAAGTATTTGTATTCCAAAGAACGGCAATCCAGACGGATTAAACTTCCTTCTTTACCAAAAACAGATGCAAACTGGTCCATAATACCACAATTAACACCACAATAGTTGTGTTCTGTTGCCTGACCTATTTTAGCAAGTTCAAACTTGTCAATACCAAGATTAAACATATCGTTTAATGCAAAGGCAAACGTACTTTCCAATGCAGCGGATGAAGACATGCCGGCACCCAGAGGAACATCACCTGCAAAAGCAGTATCAAATCCTTGAATTTTACCACCACGTTTGATAATTTCACGACATACACCGAAAATATATCTTGCCCAACTTGCTTTTGGAGCATCTTCTTCGTTTAAACCAAACTCAACATAGTCTTTTAAGTCGATCGAATAGGCCCGAACTTTATCTGTTCCGTTTACCTTGATTTCGGCAACCATTCCTTTATCAATGGCTCCTGGAAAAACAAACCCTCCGTTGTAATCAGTATGTTCTCCAATCAGGTTAATACGACCTGGAGAAGCATAAACTGATCCGACTTCATCATTGAAGTGCTTTTTAAAACGACTTCTTACGTGTTCAATATCCATCTTAATACAAGTTTATTATATACAATATCCTTACAATAAGCCTTACGGATTATTCTACAGGAATGTCTTTGTTAACATTTTTAGAACCGATAAGAGCATAGTAAAGAAGATATGCCATACCTAAGAAGATTACCCAGAAGCTAGCCAAATAGCTTGTTGCATCTGCTACAGCTCCCTGAATCAAAGGTAAGATACCTCCACCACAAACTAATACCATGAAGATACCAGATGCTGTAGCTGTATATTTACCAAGTCCTTCTACTGCAAGGTTGAAGATACCACCCCACATTACAGAAGTACAAAGACCACATAATACAAGGAACATTACACCGATGGGCACTTCAGCTAAACCAAATGAAATATCTGATTGGAATACAGGCATGAATACTTTTGTTTCAAGAGGTCCAAAGATTCCAAGTAATACGAAAATAAGACCAACTGTAGATGCTGCAGCCAACATTGCTTTACTTGAAACTTTTGCAGCAAGGCTGGCACCAGCAACACGGCCAATCAACATAAGGAACCAATATGTTCCGGCAATAGTACCTGCAATAGTTGTTTCGATACCTAAACCACCATTTTCAGGACTTGCAGTCATCAATAAGTTCAGGATGTTAGGAATACCTACTTCAACACCAACATAAACGAAAATAGCAGCAGCACCTAATACAAAGTGACGGAAAGAAAGGGCACTGTGAGAATCTTTTGTTTTAGCTTTGTCTTTAACCATGTGAGGTTCCGGAATGCTAACAAAATACAATACGATAAATGCCAGAGCAAAAATACCTAAAGCAAGGAATAATGCAGGATTGGCATCTTTAATTGTAGGTTGTGCAGCATTACCAATCAGGTAACCACCAAGTACAGGAACAATTGTTGCTCCGAAAGAGTTTACAGAACCAGCAACCTGAATTAACTGATTTCCTTTGTTACCACCACCACCAAGAGTGTTCAACATAGGGTTAACAACTGTATTCAACATACACATTGAGAAGCCTGAAACAAATGCACCAATCAAATATACAGTAAAGCTTTCTGCAAAACCTGAAAGAAACTGAATACCTACACCAGTGAATCCTACAATAATAGCTAATAAAGCTGTTTTTTTATAACCAATTTTTTCTAATAATAATCCTGCCGGAATACCCATAAACGCATAAGCGATAAAGTTAGCGGCATTACCCAACTGAGACATAAAGCTTGATGCTTCAAACTGACTCTTAACAATCAGGGCCATCGGGTTCTGAAGTCCTGTAACAAAGGAAATCATGAAGAATAGAGCAATCATCATTGCGATTGGCAATGCATAATTTTTTTTCTGCGTAGTATTCATTTCTTTTTTAATTAAATAAATTAGTTAGATAGTTTATAATTTGAAATTTTTTATTCGGTTGTAAATTTGAAAATAGTTTTGCTGTCAAACTTTTCTCCCGGACGAAGTGTCGTACTTGGGTATTCTGGTTTATTCGGACTATCAGGGAAATGTTGAGTTTCCAAACATAAGGCAGCTCTTTCCGGATATCTTTGCCCATTTTTTCCAATCAGTTTTCCAGTCATCCAGTTGCCTGTATAAAGCTGAACTCCTGGTTCTGTTGTATATGTTTCCATCACAATACCTGTTTTAGGAGAAGAGCATCTGGCACAAAATGACAGTTCGTTCTTTTCCTTATTTAGAATATACGTGTGGTCGTATCCTTTTCCAAAAATTAGTTGTTCGAAGTTTTCATTAATTCTGGCTCCAACTTCAAAAGCCTTTCTGAAATCCATCGGAGTGCCTTTCACCATTTCTTTCGGTCCATATGGAATGGCTGTACTATCTGTTGGCAGATAATAATCTGCATTAATAGTAAGTAGGTGATCTCCAATATAGGGATCGCCTGCTCCGGAAAGATTGAAGTATGAATGATTGGTAAGATTCAATACAGTTGGCTTGTCAGTTTCTGCATTATACAAAATAACAACTTCATTATTATCTGAAAGGTGATATGTAACAGTTGTTTTCAAATTGCCTGGAAAGCCTTCTTCTCCATCAGGCGAAATATAGGTTAGTTCAAGGGTCTGTGTGTCTTTTAAAACCGCATCCCAAACCACAGCATTAAATCCTTTAATTCCTCCATGAAGACTATTAGGTCCGTTGTTAATTGCCAGTTTATCGTAGGTTATACCGTCAATTTCAAATTTTCCTTTTGCAATACGATTTCCAAATCGACCGCAAATAGCACCGAAATATGGTTCTTCAGATGTAAGATAGTCATCTATTGAATCGTGCCCGGTAACTACATCTACCATTTTGCCTTCTTTATCTTTTACCAACAGCGATACTATTTTGGCTCCAAAATTAGTGACAGTCAGCTCCATTCCACTTTTGTTAACAAGGACGAAGAGCTGAGTTTCTTTACCGTCAATGAGTTTGCTAAAGTTAGCTACCTTTAACCCAGACAGCGTAAGTTCGTTTTTCATGTGTACTTATTTTTCTAAACGGGTGTAAAATTACGTTGTTCTTTGTATTTATGAACTATATAAATGATGTTTTAAAGCATGCATTTGTTTACTTATGCAAATATATAACTTTTTATTGTCTCGACTTCTTACTTTCTTTTACTTTTGTGGCTAGTTTTAGAATAATATTTATGAAAAACCTACTATTATGAATTCTAATTTAAAAAAAGGATTATGTGTTCTTTCATTTTTGACAGCCGGTTTCTCACTTTTCGGTCAATCAACAGAATCTGATTATTTAATTAAAATGGATGTTGATAAAATAGGATCTACAATTCAACCAACCATGTATGGCGTATTTTTTGAGGATATTAACTTTGGTGCTGACGGAGGTTTGTATGCCGAACTAATAAAAAATAGGTCATTTGAATTTGAGTATCCTTTTACAGGATGGACCCCTTTTGGAGATGTATCTATCCGATCTGATAAACCTTGTTTTGACAGAAATCCGCATTATGCCCGGTTAATTAACCGAAAGCAGCTTACAGGAACGGGTTTAATTAATGAAGGATTTAAAGGTATAGGTATCAAGACAAATGAAAAATATGATTTGTCTTTTTACGCCAGAACTTTGAAAAATGAAACTATGAAATTGAAAATTGAAATAGTTTCGGATAAGAACGATATTATTGAATCTAAAGAGGTAAGTATAAATAGCAAGTCCTGGAACAAGTATATGATAACCTTTGCTCCGATGCAAACATGTTCCAAAAGTTCGATTCGCATAACAATGCTTACTACCGGAGTATTGGATATAGAACACATTTCTCTTTTCCCGCAAGAAACATTTAATAATCGATCCAATGGTTTGAGAAAAGATCTGGCAATGGCATTAAAAGACCTCAAACCAGGTGTATTTCGTTTCCCAGGAGGATGTATTGTAGAAGGAACCGACCTTTCTACCCGGTATCAATGGAAAAATACAATTGGTCCGGTTGAGAATCGTCCGATAAATATTAATCGTTGGAACTATACTTTTTCTCATAAAAAATTCCCGGATTATTATCAGTCTTACGGCCTTGGATTTTACGAATATTTTGTACTGAGTGAAGATATTGGAGCGGAGCCATTGCCTGTTCTCAACTGCGGACTTTCCTGCCAATATGAGAATAATGACCCGAATCAGAATTGCCCAGTCGATAAACTCGAGCCCTACATTGAAGATGCCTTGGACTTGATTGAATTTGCAAATGGACCAATTACTTCAACCTGGGGTAAGATTCGTGCGGATATGGGACATCCAGCCCCTTTTAATCTTAAAATGATTGCAATTGGCAACGAGCAATGGGGTACATTGTACACTGAAAGATTGGAGCCATTTGTAAAGGCCATACGCGCTAAATATCCAAATATAAAAATTATTGGAAGCTCAGGCCCTCAAGCAGAGGGTAAAGACTTTGATTTTTTGTGGCCAGAGATGAAGCGGATCGGTGTCGACTTGGTGGATGAACATTATTATCGTTCTCCGGAATGGTTTTTGTCTAACGCAAACAGGTATGATTCTTATGATCGTAACGGACCTAAAGTATTTGCTGGCGAATATGCTTGCCATGCTCCTGACAAAGAGAATAGTTTTCTTTCTGCTTTGTCTGAAGCGGCCTTTATGACCGGACTTGAAAGAAATGCAGATGTAGTTCATTTGTGTACTTATGCACCTTTGTTTGCCCACAAAGAGGCCTGGCAATGGCGTCCGGACTTAATTTGGTTTGATAATTTATCTTTTGTTAAAACTCCTAATTATTATGTACAGCAGTTGTTTGGTAATAACGCCGGTACACATGTGCTAGCCCTTACAATGAATGGAAAGGCAGTATCAGGGCAACAAAATTTATATGCTACTGCAGCAAGCGACGCGAAAGACAACACACTTATTATAAAAATTGCCAATACTGGAATAGATCAGAAAAAGGTCTCATTTATTTTAGATGGATTAAAGGCAGGAGTACACGCGGTAATATTAACACATTTGAATTCATCTGATCTGAACGCTAAGAATTCATTTGAGACTCCCGATCTCATTACCCCTAAAGTTGTTCATTCATATATTAAAGACAATAAAATGGACATTGCTTTACCACCGTTGAGTTTTACTATGTTACGAATTGCACGATAAAACGAATTGAAACAATTGCATTTAGTCCCCGTAGATAGAAGAATTATCTTATTTACGGGGACTTTTAATTATTCACTGCGTATCTTTCAATAATATTTTTTTGAAATTAAGTGTGAAATAATGTTTATATGTTTATATCTTTGTAAAGCCATTATTCGATAAATCTGAATTTTATGAACGTAAATATTAAATCTGACAAAGAATTGGTTTCTCTGCTTATAAGGGGTGAAGAGTCCGCTTTTTGCGATTTATACGTACGCTATAAAGATAGGCTATTCTTGTTTTGTTATAGTCTCTTAAAATCAGAAGAGGAAGCCAACGACGTTGTTCAGGAAATATTTGTTAATATTTGGGAATCCAGGTGCTTTATTAATCCGGATTTGTCTTTTTCATCATTTCTTTATACAATCGCAAAGAATCGGATTTTAAACTATTTCAGACATGCTGAGATAAAAGAAAAGGTAATAACAAGCCTTGCTTCTCAATCTCAAACATATGAAGATAGAATTGAATCTGATATTGTATATGAAGAATATCAGGAGATATTATTATCTGCTATAAACAAGTTACCACCACAAAGAAAGAGGATATTCAATCTTAGCCGTATAGAACATTACACACATAAAGAGATTGCTGAAAAGCTTGGAATTTCTGTGTATACCGTACAAGAGCATATTTCTGAGTCATTGCAGTTTATTAAACGTTATTTAGCGAAACATGCAGGAATTGAGGTAGGGATATGGATCCTGTTCCTGTTTAAATAAAAGAGAGTGTCATTGCATTTTGACACTCTCTTATTATTACATGGAAAATTTTTTAATTTTAGGTTCTTCGTGAGCCTCAGCCATTTTATTCTTTAATTCAGTTACAATTTCTGGAAATTGGTTTGCAATATCATTTTGCTCGCGAGGATCAGTATTTAAATTAAATAGCTGCATTGTTGTATTTCCTTTTTTAATACCCCCGATATATCCTTTCCAATTATTCATTCGGATGGCTTTTGATCCGTCGCCTTCTGGAAACTCCCAATATAAGTATTGATGTTTTACTTGTTTTTTGCCTTCGAATGTTGGTAAGAGACTAATTCCATTATTTGGTGGAGGTAATGTTCCTGTGATCTCGGCCAAAGTAGGCATTATATCCCAAAAAGCAGAAATATGGTCTGATGTTGTTCCTGCATCGATTTTTTCTGGCCAGCACGCAATCATTGGGACACGGATTCCTCCTTCATGCAACGATGTCTTTCCCCAACCGATTTCACTTTTAAAGGGATTGGCACTATCGAACCAGGGTGAATCAGTTCCTCCGTTAAATGTTGGCCCGTTATCGCTGGTGAAAATAATTAAAGTGTTTTCATAAAGTCCCAATTCTTTAAGTTGATTTATAAGAATTCCGATCTGTTCATCCCAGTAACTAATCATTGCAGCATAAGTGGCACGAGGGTATCTGCAAGGGAAGTATCCACTTTCTCCGTTATAAGGTAATTCGTCTCCGAATTTCTCAATATAATGACGTACCCACTTTTCAGGAGCTTGTAGTGGAACATGTGGAACAGGAGTAGTCCACATCAGAAAAAAGGGATTTTCCTTGTTGGTTTCAACAAAATTGCTGATTTCATTTAACATCAAATCCGGAGCATATACCTTTTGCGTAAACTTAGAATAGCTCTCAGGATTTAATGGGTCGGCATCAGCAGCAATTTTGGTTCCCGGAACCAACAGCTTGTTGTCAAGGTATTCGCGTGTTTCGTTTCTATAAAGAAATGGGGGATAGTAAGTGTGTGCCTGACGTTGACAATTATAACCGTAAAAGAAATCGAACCCCATCTTATTTGGTGTTCCTTCCGAACCAGGATATCCCAATCCCCATTTTCCAATACATGCTGTTTTGTAACCCGCTTGTTTAAGAACGAGAGGGATAGTTATCGTTCCTTTAGGTAAGGGGCGCTGCCCTTCAAGAGTAGAATCTGCAAGCATAGCTTCATGACTCCAAACATTTCCCCGTTCAGACATTTCGTCATTTCCTCTTATATATGCATGTCCTGTATGCTTACCCGTTAGTAAAACGCACCTGGAAGGTGCGGATACAGCAGTACCTGAGTAATGTTGGGTAAAGCGCATTCCTTGTCTTGCCAACTCATCTATATGAGGTGTTTCAATCTTTTTTTGTCCGTAGCATCCCAAATCTCCATATCCCAGATCATCGGCCAAAATATAGATTATATTGGGTTTATTATTTTGAGCAGAATTGTTGTTTGCATACAAACACGTTGACATACCTAAAATGGTAATGCATAATGCAGTTTTTGAATTCTTCATTGTTTATTGTTTAAATTGGAAGAGAGGTAATAAGCAATCACCTCTCTTCTCAGATTATTATTACCAACCTGGATTTTGTTTCAATTGAGGATTTAGCTCAATATTATTTGTTGGTATCATATACAAATAATATTTATCCAACCATCCTTTGCCATCAATGACCGGATCGTTGAACAAATAAATATATCCTTCAGTGAGGGTGGCATCTGCCATTTTTGTGTTCAGATTCACTAACTTACCCGATCCAACCTCTGCTTTGGATGCCCACATACCGTATTGTTGTTTATTTACAAACCAAGGAGCTTTTTTCCAACGGCGAATATCATAAAATCCAAATCCTTCACCCATAAGCTCGATAATTCTTTCGCGTCTTATTTCCCACAAAACCGGATTTACTGATGGATCTCTCTGAGGATCGAACATTTCATTGATTTCAGAAACAATCATATTGGCTATCTTGGCCCTCGGACGAAGTTTGTTGATTGTCTTGTCTGCAATTGTTTGGTCGAATGCGCCCAATTCATATTTTGCTTCCGCATAGTTAAGCAATACTTCCTCAATCTTAAACAAAGGCTTGTCGGCTGTATTGGTTTGTCCATTGTTGTAATTTAAATCCCACGTAGTATAATTTTTATAAACGTAGTATCCTCCACGGCATGACAGGAACTGCTGACTCGATTTTGTTGTAAGGTTCGGAAATGAAAGAACAATGGATCCTGACCAGTTCATCAATGGCATTACTTTGTGTTTCCCAGCTTCTCCGGGATTGGCAATTACCTTTGTAACACCCATAATATCCAGATATTCTCTGTATGCTGGGTCTGCCGGATAATCCCATGCAGTCGTTGTGCTGTTGGCCGACAATTTATACGGAGGAACAACTGTTTCAAGTAATCTATGGTCCCTGTTGCGGAATGTTGCATAGGGTGTTTTATCTCCGGAATAAAGCCCACTGGTTGAAATAGGTTTACCATCCTTGCATAAATAAAGGTCAACAGTACTTTGCGGCATTTCCACAGTATGTGAGGAGGTCCGTTCATAATGACTGTGCCATGCGGTTAGCACGTCAGTCATATATTCTTTATATAAAATTATACCGGAGACAGAACTTAGGTCTGGACTCGTAAATACTTCTCCCCAGTCTTTGTGTACAGTAGGGAAATTTAGCATTAAGGCTTCAGATGCCCTAGCGCATTCGGCAAGATATTTTTCGTAATCACCTAATTCATGATATTTTCTCCAAGTTCCTTCAAATAGGCAAAATCTTGAAATCAACGCCCTTACACAATGGATGTTGATGGTGTTTGGTCCGTCTCCGGCTGTTTTGATATGAGTTTCTGCATATTGAAGGTTGGCTAATAAACTGTCGGCCACCTCTTTCCTTGGAGTCCGAGGCCCGTAAATTAAATCAGTATCTGAGTCAGACACCACTTTGTTAATCCAGGGTACATCTCCAAAACGAGCAATCAGTTCAGCATAATAAAATGAACGAAAAAAATATCCTACGGATCTCCAATGTTCTTTTTCTGAGGCACTCATTGCCGATTTATCTACGTTGTCCAACATCAGATTAACAGAACGGACATAGGAAAAATCCCATCCGTTACCAGATGAAGCATCAGTAACAGTTTGAAATGCGTATGGATTATATGAACTAGTCCCTTTTCTGGTTAGATAGCCTGAATAGATATCACCCACATAATAACCATCCAATCCGTAACTTCCAACTTTCCTCAATATGTTTGCATTGTTGAATACACCATATAGTGACCAGGCATAGGTCTTGAAATTACCATAAGTACTGAACGCTGTTGCTTCTGTTAAGGATTCTACAGGATATTTTTCCAGAAAATCATCATTACATGATGTCCATGCAAGCACTGTAGCTAATAATATGAATATATATTTTTTCATTTTATTCTGTTTTTGATTATAATGTAATATTAAGACCAAATGAAACTGTACGATAGAATGGATACCCCCAGCTTAAGCGTTCCGGATCATATCCATTGGGTAATGAAGTCCATGTATGCAGATTTTCCACACTGGAAAAAACTTTTAATCCGCTAATCCCTATTTTATTAACTGTTCTTTGGGGAACGTTATAACTTAAAGATATGTTCTTAATGCGTAGATACGAGGCATCTAAAAGATACTTTGTTTGTGTACGTGTATTAGAGCCTGCATTGTCTCTTTGATCGTAAATACGGAAATATTTTGCGTTTGGATTAATAGCATTATAGTTACCATTCGCAGCATCAACTGGTTTCCAATAATCAAGCTGATCGGCAAATATTGTTCCAAACTCATTAGAGTTGAATCCCCATCTTCGGTCATCGCTAACCCAGTAATCTCGCTTTCCTGTGCCTTGCAAAAGAATACTCAGGTCGAATCCTTTCCAATTTACACCTGCAGTGATACCGTATTGATAGCGAGATTGTGTGTTTCCAATAATCTTTCTATCGCCAGGATTTTCAAGAGTACTTGTGCCTGGATCAATTTGATTCACACTACCTTCGTCATCTCTTAGATTTTTAAATTTAACATCACCAGGTCTTACGTTATAACTTTTAATGGAGGTTACTCCTTCTTTAAGTTTCCATGTGTTTGAATCTACAAAATCATCCATGCTGTAAAAACCATCCGTTACATATCCCCAAATCTCGCCAACTTCGTATCCTTCATAATAATTACTTAGCAATCCGGCCGCGTTATCATATTTGGTTACGTGGGTTCTAGAATCGTATAGGTTTAGTCCTACATTATAGCCCCATGCACCAATTTTATCTCTCCACGAGATAGCAAGTTCCCACCCCTTTGTGCGCAAATCTGCTACATTTTGCAATGGAGCAGGGGCTCCAACCACGCTAGGTAGTTCCATTCCGGCTGCAAGCATATCCTTTGTATCTCGTTGATACCAATCGTATGTAAGTAATAGACGACTATTTAACATGTTTACATCAACACCAAAGTCAAGTGTTTCTACAGTTTCCCATGTAAAATTACTACTTACCAAGCCTGGAGTTGCTAATGTTGTAGGTAACTCTCCATTCACTATCCAGGAAGCTTTTCCTGCATCCATAATGGGCATATAAGCATACGGATTAATAGCCTGGTTCCCAATTTGTCCCCATGATCCTCTTAACTTAAATTCATTCATCCAACTGGAAGACCATGCCATAAAATCTTCACGGGCTACATTCCAACCCAATGAAAATGATGGAAAGAAGCCAAAGCGGTCATTTTTTGGAAATTTGGAAGAACCATCATATCTGCCGTTCGTTTCAAACAAATATTTGCCTTTATAATCGTAGTTGAAGCGATAGAACCCCCCACGTACCGTGTACTCATTGTAGGTATCTGTTGCAGTAGTTTCTCCGGTTGCACTACTGAATGAAGGCATCTCCTGATTTATCATATCCAATCTTGTAACATATAGCTGTTCGAACATACTTGATTCCTGATTATAGCCTGCCATAAATTTGAAATGGTTATCTTCATTCAGATCAAGACTATAAGTTGCATAGGCATTCAGCGCATTATAATCGGTCGAGCTTTTTGTGTTTTCATATTTGGATGTAGAAGCCGAAGCTGACTTGCCTAACTGAATAGATGTGAAATCATAAGGCGAATTGTAGGCTTTCAGATCATAGATTTTTTTATCAAATGTATACTCTACAACAGCTTCCAATCCTTTGAACGGTTTAATGGTTGTTCTGGAGAGAATACGGGGATTTTCATTTAAAGTAATACTGGGAGCTGAATATAAAAGCATGTTTTTTGGCGTATTCATAGGGAGGGTGGTTCCATCGTCCAGGGTAAGGTCTCCTTCGGGAGTAAGACTGCAAAGTCTCATTCCGTAAAGTGATCCACTTACTTCGTTTGGCATTGATTTTGTGCTTTTTGCATAACGGATATCAACAGCTTGAGTAAGCCAGTCAGTAATATCTGCAGAGATATATGAACTGGCTGAAATACGTTTGTAACTATCTTTGTCTGTGATAAGTATTCCTCGCTCGTTATTGTATCCCAATGATAGCCTGTATGAAAGATTCTCGGTTCCTCCTGATGCTGAAACATTGTGTGATTGAAGAAATCCATAGTCTTCCAACATGTTGTCATACAGATCTTTTTCGTTCAGATAGTAGCGTATTTTTGCTGAATTATTATCTGTAGGTATGTATACCCCGTCGCCTGTTGTTTCAAATTTACTCGGATCCTTTCTATACTCCGTAAGATAGTTTATCCATTTATCAATATTCTGGCCTGCAAAATAGTTTCCGGAAAGAAATTCTGCATCTTTATATGCATGAAGGAAATCTAGAGCCGAAGCCTGTTCCGGTCTGTTTATAGACGACTGAAACCCAAAGTTATTATTGTAATTTAGCTGAAATCGTTGCTCTTTTTTACCTTTTTTCGTTGTAACCAATATTACGCCGAATGCTGCACGAGCACCATATATGGCAGAAGATGCCGCATCTTTCAGTACAGAAACAGATTCAATATCTTCAGGATTTATCATATCAATATTACCGGGAACATTGTCTATCAATACCAATGGTTCTCCTCCATTTAATGAGGTGGTACCACGGATATTATAGTTTTTAGTCTGCCCCGGACTTGATGCCCCGGATATAACCAGACCCGGCATGGTGCCCTGAAGTGCATTCATGACATTTATAACAGGTCTTTCACCTAATACCTCGTCCATCTTGATTTGAGAAACAGCTCCGGTTAGGTTTTCTTTTTTCTGAACGCCAAAACCCACTACCACAACTTCATCCAATGTTTTTGAATCTTCCAAAAGAACTATATTGAATGAGTTCTGACCTTTTAGCTCGATAAGTTGGGCTAAATATCCAATATATGATACCTTTAAAACAGCTCCGGAAGGTACGTTTTTTAGCTCAAATTTTCCATCCAGGTCTGTAATTGTTCCCAAACTTGTTCCTTCAACAAGGATGTTAACCCCAATAATTGGTTCTCCGTTTTTGTCTTTAACGACACCTGTAATACTGCCATTCTGTTGTGTAACTACGAGTGAAGTGGTTGCGTTACCCTTTTTACTGACTGATATAGTATTATCAATTATTTTAAAAGACAAGTTGGTCTGACGCGACAATTCATTCAATATTGTACCTATTTCGGTGTTTTTAACATTTATTGAAATACCTTTTACTCCTTCTATAACCTCTTCATTGTAGAAAAAATAATATCCGGTTATTTTACTAAGTTGATTGAATACATTTACAATTGATGCGTTTTTAATATTGTACGTTATGTTATTTTCTTTTAATGCTTGCCCGTTTGCATTTTCTGCTACAAGAAACGGTACAAACAGACAGATAATTAACAAAGTGAATAGTGTTCGCATAACTATCTTTTTTAATATTGAATTATTATTCATACATTTGTTCTGTTTTAATGGATTATTAATTTATTAAAGCAAGGCCTGGTTTTGAACTGGTATGTTGGTCGCATTCGTTCAAAACAGGCGTCTTTTTTGAGAGAGTGTCTTGCTAGGGCACTCTCTTTTTACTTTAGATTATAGGCATAGGCATTCATAGATTTAAGAGTTGAACATATTCTATTATTCGTGTATTATAATTGTATTTCTATTTTGAGTATATTTTAATCCGGTTGTAAAACATATGGCATCAATTACAGCTTCTAGGCTTTTATTATCATGCGATCCTGAAATTTGCTGATTACAGGATTTGCAACTAAGAATCACTTTTTTATCGTATTTTCTGTTTAATTCTTTAATTACATCATCCAAAGGTTCTTTGTCAAAATAAAGAATCCCCGATATCCATTTGCTATAATTATTCTCTTCAATAGTAGTCTTTGAAAATTCGGAAGTATTTTTGTCTACGGATAGGTGTTCGTTAGGTAACAATTTTAGCTGTAAGTCCATTGCATCTATATTTACCATCACTTTTCCTGTAGCAACGGTTACGGCCATCAGTTTGTCTTCTTTGTATGCTTTAACATTGAATGATGTTCCTAAAACTTTCACTGTAGCATCTCCACTCTCAATGATAAAAGGTTTTTCTGCATTTTTAGCAACATCAAAAAATGCTTCACCTTCCATCTGGACAAATCTCGACTTGTTGTTGAAATTGTTTGGTAATTTTAAACTACTGCCCGAATTAAGTGTAACCAAGGTTCCGTCGGTAAGTTTGATTTTTTTTATTTTTCCGTGTGCGGACTTAAATTCAGTATAAGTAATGGATGTAACAGCCGGATCTTTTAATTTGTAAATAGAAGTTCCAATGCCAAGCAGCAAAAGAATAACTGCGGCCACTTTTAAAAGCCAGTTGAGACCAGATGGTTTATGTTTCTTCAGTTTTTTTATACCTCTGATTTTTTGTCTGATAAGTTCAAATTCGTTTTGCAACTCTTTTTCTCTTAATTGATCAGGTGTACGCACTTCATTCATTATTCTCTCCCAATGAGTATTCAATATAGAATCAATCGGATCATAACAATCGGTTTGCTTAAGCCAGCTTAGAAGTTCGTCCCTTTCCTTGTCAGAGCATCTGTTTTCGATGTATAATTGCATCAGACGAATAATTTTGCTATCTTCTGATTGTGTATTTTTCATAAAATAATATATTATTTCTTTAATATAATACACATCCGAAGAATTCGTCTGGGGGTATACTCCTAAATTTTATATACTTTTTTTTTATTTATTTGTATTCGAAATCGTATATTGTTCTTTATTAGTGTTTTATTATTTTTTTGCTTCATGCTTATAATTCTGTCGTATTACATATATTTAATAAAATATAAATCAATAATTAGTTTGATCTTATTTGATAAATAGTTATATCTTTACATCCAAAACCAATTGAAAATAGAATTGATATGAAAAAATTACTAATGATTTTGGGGGTGTTGATGCTATTCAGCTCCTGTTCAACCTATTATTACTCAACCCTGAGTTCATCTGAAGGTGTAGCTGAGAAAGATGATTTTGGCGATTTTGTTTACGAAAACGATAGTGTCAAGGTGGTGTACAGTTTCTTTGGATACAATCTGCCTATACATATTACTGTTATAAATAATTCAGATCAGCCGTTGTACGTTGATTGGCAACGTTCAGCTCTGATAATTGATGATGTTGCGACAAATTATAAGCAGAATAAATTAACCTTCGATGGTAATATTAGCGCTAATACACTGAATTATAACCGTAATTTTAGTTCTACCGACGGAAGTTTCAATGGAAGCATAAGTCTACCCGACGGTGTTAGCTTTATTCCTCCTAAATCAAGAACAGACCACACACCGATGACTTTGGGTGATTTCAGTTTTGATAGAATACCGAAGAAGAGTTTTACTAAAGTAAAATTTGCCAGAGAAAACCTGGCTCCATCTAAAATAAACACCATGCGCTTTGCCGAATTTAATTCTCCATTAAAATTCAGAAGCTATCTAACCTTATACAGCGGATCGCTAGATCCGGAAAAAGGAAAACCATTTGTTTTAGATCAACAGTTTTATATTTCGGAAGTAATGAAAAGTGCTGAGATTAAACCAGAGGAGGTGTATGGATATTCAAATAAAAGAGGAGATTTCTTCTATTATAAAAAGACTAAAGGTTCTGGTTTTGGTGCTGTAATGGGTACAATTGCAGTGTGCGCAGCATGCATAGCCATTGATGCTGCAATACCTGATGCGGAAGAATATTGACTTCCCTTTTTGCATGGTTCAATTATAATTGCTAATATTGCAGTTTAAATGCTAACGGCCTTTCTTATAAAAAGAAAGGCCTTCTTAAATTTGGTATAAACTTAATAAAACAAGAAAACACAATGAAGAAATTTCTCGGGCCCCTGATGCTCCTGTTCTTGCTTATTGCTGCTTTGCCGGCATTCGGACAAAAGAAGCACACATTTGAAATCAAAGGTGGAAACTTTGTGTATGATGGTAAGGCCGTTCAGATTCATTCGGGCGAAATGCATTATGCACGTATACCTCACCAATACTGGCGCCATCGTTTTCAGATGATCAAAGCGATGGGTTTAAACACAGTTGCCACTTATGTATTTTGGAATTTACATGAAACTGAGCCTGGTAAGTGGGATTTTACCGGGGATAAAAATCTGGCCGAATATATTAAAACTGCAGGAGAAGAGGGGTTGATGGTTATTCTTCGTCCTGGTCCTTATGCCTGTGCCGAATGGGAATTTGGTGGTTATCCATGGTGGTTGCAAAATGTTCCGGGTATGGAGGTGAGAAGAGATAATGAGGCTTTCTTAAAACACACAGAGCAATACATCAATCGTTTGGCTAAAGAAGTTGCTCACTTACAAATTACCAATGGCGGGCCTATCATTATGGTTCAGGCAGAAAACGAATTCGGATCTTACGTGTCTCAGCGTAAGGATATTCCTTTGGAAGAACACCGTGCTTATAATGCTAAAATCAAGAAACAGCTGGAAGCTGCCGGATTCAACGTACCGTTGTTTACTTCAGACGGTAGCTGGTTGTTTGAAGGTGGTGCTACTCCGGGGGCTTTACCTACAGCCAATGGCGAAAGTAATATAGAGAATCTTAAAAAAGTTGTGAATCAATATAACAACGGACAAGGGCCGTATATGGTAGCGGAGTTTTATCCGGGTTGGTTGGCACACTGGGCGGAACCTCATCCAAAGGTTGATGCTTCCGGAATTGCCCGTCAAACAGAGAAATACATCACTAACGATGTTTCATTTAATTTCTATATGGTGCATGGCGGAACGAACTTTGGCTTTACAAGTGGTGCTAACTATGATAAAAACCACGATATCCAGCCGGATCTTACCAGCTATGATTACGATGCGCCTATCTCTGAAGCAGGTTGGGTAACACCCAAATTCGATTCAATCCGCAATGTGATTAAAAAACATGTAAGCTATAAAGTCCCCGAAGCTCCAAAACAAATTTCGTTGATAGAGATTCCTTCTATTAAATTAGATAAGGTAGCCAACGTGTTTGATATCGCTGCTACGCAGAAACCGGTTTACAGTGATAAGCCGCTAACATTCGAACAATTGAATCAAGGATATGGGTACGTTCTGTATTCACGCAAATTCAATCAGCCGATCAGTGGAACATTATCAATTGAAGGCCTCCGCGACTTCGCTGTGATTTATGTTAACGGCGAGAAAGTAGGCGAGTTGAACAGATATTACAAGAATTACACTATGGAGATTGATATCCCATTTAACTCAACTTTGGATATTCTGGTTGAGAATATGGGCCGCATCAATTATGGTGCAGAAATTGTAAGAAACAACAAAGGCATAATCAGTCCGGTAAAAATTAATGATATTGAAATTACCGGCGATTGGGCTATGTATAAACTTCCGATGAGTGAAACTCCGGTACTTTCCGATCTTAAGAATGTAAAAGTGTATGACAATACTCCGGCTAATGCAGCGAAACTGAAAGGTTGCCCGGTTGTGTATCAGGGAACCTTCAACCTAACGGAAACAGGTGATACTTTTATTGACATGGAACAGTGGGGCAAGGGTATAATCTATATCAATGGAATTAACATTGGCCGTTATTGGAAAGTCGGTCCCCAGCAAACACTGTATATCCCCGGAGTTTGGCTTAAGAAAGGAAGCAATCAGATTGTAATTTTCGAACAGCTAAACGAGGAAGCTAAAAGTGATGTGAAGACTGTAAAGGTACCGGTATTAACAAAACTGCTTTCTAATTAAAACAGTAAGATTAAGATAATAATATATGAAATGCTTCAGCCGTTCTGGTTGAAGCATTTTTTTTATTTTCACGGTCAATATCATCGTGTATTTTTTATTTCTCACTAAAAAATAAGGATAAAATATGTTATCTTTGCCGAAGTAAAATGCTAAAAATAATAAATTAATAATCATATGTTTCAAATAGGTATTTATAAAAATTATTCTTGATCGATGAAAAAAGTAATATTATTTTCACTGTTTTTAATGTTTGGTCTTGTCGCGTCTCAAACCTTCCCTGGTTTGATGGGTGAGAATTATATTTATTTCAAGCAAATTTCCAATATACTGCTTTTTATCTGTTTATCCTTCATTATGATAAATGTTGGCAGGGAGTTTGAAATAGAAAAAACGAAATGGAGGTCTTATTCTAAAGATTATTTGGTTGCAATGGCAACTGCAGCCTTCCCCTGGATATTTGTTGCTATTTACTTCGTTTTCGTTCTCCTTCCATCTCAATATTGGTTTGATTCGGAAGCATGGAAAGAAAATTTACTCCTAAGCCGGTTTGCGGCTCCTACCTCTGCAGGTATTTTATTTACAATGTTGGCTGCAGCAGGGTTAAAATCTACCTGGGTATATAAAAAAGTACAAGTATTGGCCATATTTGATGACCTGGATACTATTTTGTTAATGATTCCCCTCCAGGTTATGATGGTCGGTCTCAGGTGGCAATTATTTGTAATCGTATTTATCGTATCATTATTATTGATTATTGGTTGGAAAAAGCTTGCTTCGTACGATATGCGACAAGATTGGAAAGCCATTCTTTTTTATGCCATAGTTGTTTTCTCAATAACTCAATCTGTGTATTTAGGGACCAAATATCTTTATGGCGAAGAGGCTAGTATTCATATCGAAGTGTTGTTGCCAGCCTTTATTCTTGGTATGGTAATGAAGCATAGACATATTGATACACCATCAGAACATAGAGTTACAGATTTGATATCTTACATTTTTATGTTTCTGGTAGGATTGAGTATGCCTGCGTTTTTTGGCGTTGATTTTAAGGAGATATCAGAAGTCGTAACAATAACCGGATCTCAACCATTTATGTCGTGGGAAGTAATAGCTTTTCATGTTATAATTGTTACTATTTTGTCTAATATAGGAAAGCTGTTCCCAATATTCACTTACAAGGAAAGATTACTAAAAGAGCGATTAGCTATATCCATAGGAATGTTTACGAGGGGAGAAGTTGGAGCAGGAATCATATTTATATCTATTGGTTACAACCTGGGAGGACCAGCATTGATGATATCGGTACTTACCCTGGTCCTTAATCTTATTCTGACAGGCTTCTTCGTAATTTGGGTTCGAAGATTGACTAAAAGCGCTATGGAGCAAAACAAGTTAGCAGGTATCGAAGATTAATCGTGTAGCTGATAAGTCTATGCTAAAAATGACTATGATCTACTCCTAAGATATTGGATTCTTACAAATAGAACTTATACTTTCAAAACAATATAAATAATTTAATAAGTGAATGGAAAATCGTATTAAGATTGTAGCGAAACCATTTAAGAAACTTGCAGTTCACAAACCAAGCTCGAGTATGTTGCTTTTTATTGCAACTTTTGTGGCTTTGTTTCTTGCTAATTCTCCTTGGTCTTCATTCTATGATGACTTTTTGGTAAGACCTGTTGTTTTTCAAATTGGAAGTTTCAATTTTTTCTCCCATCATGGAGCATCAATGAGTGTTCTGGCATTTGTAAATGATGCACTGATGGCTTTGTTCTTTCTTTTGGTTGGAATGGAGATCAAGCAGGAGTTTTTAGTAGGTGAATTGTCATCTTTCAGAAAAGCGATGTTCCCCATAGTGGGAGCGTTTGGGGGAATGATTGTTCCTGTTATTGTTTTTATTTTAATTTGCTCATCACAGCCCGAAATCAGAGGCGCTGCTATTCCAATGGCAACAGATATAGCTTTTGCTCTTTCTGTACTTGCTTTGCTTGGAGATCGGGTTTCGGTC
The DNA here is from genome assembly GCF_013409575.1 of Macellibacteroides fermentans. Lineage (NCBI taxonomy): Bacteria > Pseudomonadati > Bacteroidota > Bacteroidia > Bacteroidales > Porphyromonadaceae > Macellibacteroides > Macellibacteroides fermentans. Next base: position 958,832 of record NZ_JACCCY010000002.1, read on the forward strand.
AGTCTGAAAGTGTTTTTAACGGCATTGGCTGTTGTTGATGATATTGGTGGTATTATTATTATTGCACTGTTCTACAGTAGTCATGTAGTTATTCTACCCCTTATCCTTTCTTTTGTCGTTTTGTTGATTATTTATCTGGGAGGTAAACTTAGGGTAAACCATAATTCTTTTTACTATATCGGCGGCTTTATTGTATGGCTTTTGTTTTTGGAATCGGGTATCCATCCTACTATTTCAGGAGTACTTGTTGCCTTTACAATTCCAGCCCGGCCTATTGTAAATCTGGAAGGTTTTTCAGAAAATCTAGCACAGTATTTGCGCGTACTTCCTTTAAAACAGGAAGAGGTTACACCTAAAGCAACTGTTCTTTCCAATACGCAAATAAGAATTCTCCGCAAAATAGAGGAAACATCAGACAAAGCAATTAGTCCACTTCAAAACATGTCGGATTCTTTACACCCTTATGTTTATTATTTTATTCTGCCATTATTTGCCTTTGTAAATGCAGGTATCTCATTTAACAGCATTGAACCTTCCATGTTGATTGGAATTCCTTTGGGAGTTTTTTCAGGTTTATTCATAGGTAAAGCTCTGGGAATTTTTTCATTTGCTTACTTGTTTCTTAAATCTGGGATGGGAATATTCCCGCGTGGAATGAATGTGAAAAATCTTTTTGCTCTTTCTTTGTTGGGAGGTATCGGATTTACCGTATCGCTGTTTATTGCGAACCTATCCTATACCGGTGTGCCAGAAGTAGGAGCAAACCTTCTAAACCAGGCAAAACTTGGTGTATTTGCCGGTTCGTTGGTTTCCGGTTTATGCGGTTATTTTCTTTTAAAGAAAGTGTTGCCGCCGGCAAATGCTAAAGAATAAAACTATCGGAAAGTAATTCCGTAATCATTGTCAGGTAGCGGGCATCTGTAGTATCAAAACTATTAAGGTGCTCGCTATCTACATCTAATACTGCGACTACAGTTTTGTTAACCAATATTGGAACAACAATTTCTGATCTGGATGCCGAACTGCAGGCAATATGTCCCGGAAACTTATCTACATCCGGAACTAGCTGGGTTTGCTTTTCCTTCCAGGCAGTACCACACACTCCTTTGCCAAATCCAATACGTGTACAGGCAACAGGTCCCTGAAAAGGCGCTAACACAAGCTTGTCTTCTTTCACAACATAGAATCCAACCCAGAAAAACCCAAATACCTGCTTTAAGGCGGCAGCCACATTGGCCATATTGGCTACCACATCTGATTCTCCCTGAAGTAATGCTGCAATTTGGGGGACTAACTCTTCGTACTTTTCTTTTTTATTTTCTCCCTTAGAAATAATCTCTTCCGCCATATCCGAATATTTTAATGAACGGACAAAGGTATATATTTTAAGATAAATGCGTAACTTTGCAGACTCATAAATACCCGTGAAGGGCAAATAGATTCGTATGACAAAAGATAATTCACCCTTAGTTTTAGGTTCCGAACCCATAGGAAAGCTTTTAATGAAATATGCTTTACCTGCCATCATCGCAATGACAGCTACCTCGCTTTATAATATTGCCGACAGCATTTTTATAGGACATGGAGTAGGGGCGTTGGCTATTTCTGGTTTGGCAATCACTTTCCCATTAATGAACCTTGCAGCAGCCTTCGGATCTTTGGTCGGAGTTGGAGCATCTACGCTTATATCTGTAAAGCTGGGGCAGAAAGACTATGAAAATGCCAATAAAGTGCTTGGCAATGTACTTATTCTTAACGTGATAATCGGGGCATTGTTTACTCTTTTCGCATTGATCTTTCTAGATCCAATGCTGTACTTTTTTGGTGCCAGCGAACACACCATTCCCTATGCGCGAGATTTTATGCAGATTATCCTGATCGGGAACATCATTACGCATATGTATCTGGGATTGAATGCTGTGCTTCGTTCCGTTGGATACCCCAAGCTTGCGATGTATACAACCCTTTTGTCGGTTGTGTTTAACTGTGTGCTGAATCCTCTTTTTATCTTCGGCTTCGGGTGGGGCATCAAAGGATCTGCTATTGCCACTGTAATCTCTCAGGTATTGTCTCTTGCTGTTCAATTAATACACTTTGCCAATCCTAATCAGCTTATCAGATTTCGTACTGGAATATACGCTCTCCGAAAAGATATCGTACAAGGTATCCTGTCTATCGGAATGTCACCCTTTCTAATGAATCTGTGTTCGTGCCTGATTGTACTTCTTATCAACAGAGGGCTTAAAACTTACGGTGGCGATATGGCCATTGGGGCTTACGGAATTGTTAACCGGGTTTTGTTCCTTTTTGTGATGATTATAATGGGGCTTAACCAAGGTATGCAACCAATAGCTGGATATAATTACGGAGCCCGACTCTATCAAAGGGTTACTGGCGTTACACTACTCACTACCTATTGGGCTACCGGAGTAGCAACACTTGGTTTTCTATTGTGTCAATTATTGCCCGAATACATTGTAGGCATGTTTACTTCAGATCCTGAACTTGTTCATACAGCGGTAAATGGTCTGCGAATTGCTTTCCTTGTTTTTCCAATTATTGGTATTCAGATGGTTTCCACCAACTTTTTCCTATCCATTGGAATGGCAAAAAAAGCAATATTCCTTTCCCTAACCAGACAACTTATCTTCCTGATACCATTCCTTATCATTCTGCCTCAATACTTTGGAGCATTGGGCGTTTGGATCAGTCTTCCGTCTGCCGATTTTATTTCAACGATTGTAACTTTAATTGTGATTATCCGCCAGTTTGCAACATTTAAACGACTTAATGCCGCTGAAATAAAAGATAATCATTAATTTTAGGGCAACAATAAACGTATGCATGGATTATGGAAAACAAAATCATTGTAACAATTGGACGGCAATTTGGAAGCGGTGGACGCGAGATAGGTCAGAAACTTGCTGAAATATTAGGAATTGCCTATTATGATAAGGAATTGATGGCGATGGCTGCCAAAGATAGCGGATTGTGCGAAGAGTTTTTTGAGAAAGCCGATGAGCGCGTATCCGGCAATTTATCCTATGCTTTTTCTTTGGGGTATTCATATATGGGAGCCTACGCACCTTTTAATGATATTTTGTCAAATGATGGCCTGTTCAAGTTGCAGTCGGACACCATCCGGTCATTAGCCGAAAAGCAATCGTGTGTGATGGTAGGTCGTTGTGCCGATTATATTTTACGTAACGAGCCTTCTTGTATAAGTGTATTTATCCATAATACAGCAGAGAACCGGATCAACCGAATCATGGAATACGATAAAGTAACAGAACAAGAGGCCAAAGACCGTATGGCATCCATCGACAAATCCCGCTCTTCATATTATAACTATTACACCAACAAAGCATGGGGAGTAGCCTCATCCTATAATTTATCTATTGACGCTTCAATGTTGGGAATAGATGATACCGTACTGTTTATAAAGGATTTTGTAATGCGAAGAATGGAAATACTATCGCATCAATAACTTGATTATTGTATTCGTGAAACTAAGAACATGCTGACCAGTAGGTAATCTGCTGCCTGTTGTTAAGTCTTTATACTTACGGATAGTATTACAAAGTGTACGATGAACAATGCCTGAACTAACGAAGATCTATTCAGTATGCAGCTGGATACTGCAAGTTCAACATATGGATAACTTACGGTATGCAGCTGCATACTGAACGTTACACAGCTGCATACCGGATAGTTGCTCGTATATAACAGGGCAGACGCATATTATTTTAGAGCTAAAAGAGTAAGGATTATTACTTAATGTGTATATATATAATGCAGATATTCAATATATTAAACATAGCATATCTGACGTTCATAATTTATTGTATCAAAACATCGTCAATTTAAAATAAGATTAAAATAGCCATATTTAATATTAATCGTACATATTGTATGTGATAAAATTTGCTTTAAAAATAATAACCGTCTCTAAAAATTGGATGTATCTTTTTGCTACGACAACTTTGTTAAGTTAAAACTTTAATCAGAATATTTAAGTTCAGTTTGAAGTCATATTGACATTACTAAAAAGAGCCCAAAAACGGTAATTACAACTACGAAAAGAAAGATAATAAATCTTCAAAATAATCACTTAAACTCATTGATATCTCAGTAAAAAATCGTATATTTACCTTATTATCAATAGTTTAAATACATAAAATATGACATTGCTTGCTTTTGCTTCAAGTATCGAAGATTATCGTTTTGACAGAAATAAGGTTCACTCTGCAGAAACTATTATTTATATTACGTTAGCTGCCGTTATTTGCGGGGCCGAGACATGGAATGAAATAGAAGACTTTGGTCATTGTAAAATTGATTTCTTCTCTCGTACGATCCCTTCTTTTAATGGAATACCCTCACATGATACATTTAACCGATTTTTCACAGTCTTGGATACCTCATATTTTGAAAATCAATTCAGAGAATGGGTTAAATCCATATGTGGCAAGTATAAAGGCGTGGTTGCTATCGACGGCAAAACAATATGCGGAGCATATGAGTCTGAAGAGGCTAAATTATTCAGAGGTACCTACTTAAAACCATCGAGTCCCAAATATAAACTTCACATGGTAAGTGCCTGGGCCGCAGACAATGGAATAAGCCTTGGACAAATCAAGACAGAAGAAAAATCCAATGAAATTACCGCTATCCCCGAACTATTGGAAGCATTAGATATTAAAGAGTGTATAATCACTATTGATGCTATGGGATGTCAAAAGACAATAGCATCTAAAATAATAGACAAAGAAGCTGATTACGTTTTGGCTGTGAAAAACAACCATATGCATTTATACAAAGAAATAGAACATTTTTTCACCATTTGGAGTGCTGAGAAGCCCAACCGGGTAAGCGTTTACGAGAAGAGCGAGACTGGACATGGTCGTTTGGAAAAAAGAACTTGCATAGCCTGTGACAACCTATACTGGTTAAATACTAAAGACTTCACTCAATGGGCTGGTTTGAAAACATTTGCCTGTGTCATTACAGAGCGTACCGTTCCAGGCGAAAAAGGCCCTCGTAAACAAAAAGAAACCAGATACTATATTTCTTCATTAGCTTTAGATGCTGAATTAATCGCTAGTTCTGTCAGAAAACACTGGTCTGTGGAAAATAATTTACACTGGCAATTGGATGTCTCGTTTAATGAAGATTACGGAAGAAAGAAGAACAATGCTGCCGTCAACTTTTCGCTTGTCTCTAAAACAGCTTTATCTATGTTAAAGCACTATGAAAGTAAAAGTAGCATTGCTCGCAAAAGAAAATCAGCAGGATGGTCTGACGACGTTCTCCAAAGCATACTTTCTGTGGAGAAATTTTAATGCGTCTGCCCTGTCGTATATAAAAAGATAAAAGCTTAGGAGTCTTTTGTTTATGATCCTATAAGAAAGGCCAGAGCATTACTGCCCAGGCCTTCTTGATGTATTATATAAACAATGTGTATTGCTTTATCTGTCTTACAAGGTCCTTTCCGGATACAAGGTGTCCCACCAAGCGGAATCATCCTGCAGGTATTTTGCAAACCAGGCAAATATGGAGTTCTGCCATCCAATTCGTTTGCTGTAGCCAACAATTCCATGATTTTCGCCATCTACCTGAATAAACTCTACGGTTTTTCCAAGCAGTTTCAATGCAGCGAACATCTGTATACTTTCGCCTACAGGCACGTTGGTATCTGAATTTCCATGTAAAAGGAGTAGGGGAGTCTTGATCTTATCTGCATTGAACAGGGGACTTTGTTTCGTGAATAGTTCCGCATTGTTCCATGGATAGCTTCCGGCATTGGCAACGGCGCAATAGCCATATCCCCAATAGCCTTCACCCCAGTAACTGCTTAGTGCGCTGATACCGGCGTGACTAATGGCCGCCGCAAACAGATCGGTGCGGGTTTGCAGGTATTGTGTCATAAAACCACCGTAGCTTGCGCCGATACATCCAATCTTTTTGCTGTCTACAAAAGGGTGTTCATGACAGAATGTTTCTGTTCCCTTAATAATTTCATCGGCTGTAACCTTACCCCAGGCATTTACATGGCGGGCAGAGAATTCTTGTCCGAAGCCGGTTGTTCCACTGGGGTTCAATGTATACACAACATATCCTTGTGCCGCATACATGTGCATCGAATAACGAGCTTCCAAGGCTCTGTTTGTTGGCGATGTACCGCCGTAATAATAGACGATCATCGGGTATTTTTTGGTTTTGTCGAAGTTGGATGGCAGGTAATAACGTCCCTGGATTGTTGTCCCTTCATCCGAAATGAAATTCCAGTCATGTACTTCGCCAAATGTAATGTCTTGTAGTTTTTCGGCTGACAAATCGTAAACCAATCTGCTCTTGGATCCTTTCAGATCGTAGGTGTACAACCGGTTGGCATTGGAAACGCTCTGTCCGTAATACATCAGTACCGGAGCGGTCAGGGCAAGGCTGTATGAATTGATAACATCTTCCGTAACAGCTACAGGTTTAATCTGTCCCGTTTGCGGATTACAGCAAAATATACGTTGGTAATCTTTGTCTTCTGCCATGAAATAGATCTGCTTGTCGTATATATTCCATACGCCGCCTACTACACTGGGGTCAAACTCTTTGGTAAGGGCTTTTGCCTTACGAGTTGCAAGATCAAATACAAAAAGCTGACCGTCGTACGAGTTCGAGATCTGTCCCTCTTTTACTTTCAGTCCAATGCCATCGAATGCATCGCCCGATCCGGAAACCAGTAATTGTTTTCCATCCGGCGAAAAGGTAGCCTGACTTACATAAGGAGCTTTTTCCCACAAGGTATCAACCGCCATTGTCTGCAGGTCGAGTTTATAGGTGGAGTTTCTCGAAAAGGGTAGAGAAGTGAGTACCCGTTCACTGGTGCTGAACAATATATAGCGGCTATCGGCGCTAACGTCGTTCAGATACGTACTGTTGTGTCCGTAGGTCAACTGTTCCATCAGGCCTGTCGATAATACATACCGATGTATAAAACTACGGTTACGCCATCCCGGTAAGCGGTCGGACGGTTCAAGTACACGGATAAGGTCTGAATTTTCTTTGGGTCCTTCTTCTTCAATAGAGAAGAGCAGTGTTTTTTCATCCGGAGTAAACTGAAAACTGCCTTTAGGTAGATCGTCTACCAATTTTACTTTTTCCATTGTTTTGGGATCCATTACAATCAGCTCGGTTCCCTTCATACCCGTGGCTGTATAATATAGCTTGTTGCTTACAGGCATCCAGCGTGCATCTCTGGCAGAACCGTCTTCTGTAAACAATACTTTGCCTGTGGCAACATCGGTAAGCTGGGTATATTGTTTGCTTTTACCAGCAGTAAATCGTTCAATGTATTTTACCAACGCATACTTTCCGTTGGGTGAAAGGCTTACTCCCGAAAAGTCTTTGCCTTCAATAATATTATTTACCGTATAGCGGGCATTGGGGTTCACTGATGCTTCTACAACAGCTTTTCCTTTACTCTTAAACCCGGCTTTCAGTACAGGTTCGGCCGGATCGTTATCTGTAGTGAGGTATTTAATCACCACCTCGTAACGGCGGGGCTCAAGGGTGAGTTGCGATGAGGCAGATCCCGCTTTACTTTGAGTAGAGTCGACAGAACTCTTTTCGCACACTTTCTTGTCGTCTACGTATACTTCAAAGCGTCCGGTCCCTTCTACCTCCAAAGTTCCTTTTACAAAGCGATCGCTGTTCAGGTAAAACGAACATACATGCAGTCCGTTAATTCCTTTTTGATAGGCTAACCGAACAAATCCGGCGGTGTCGGTTTCCAATGTAGTGGCTTGTTGTAACACTTTCCCGAAAGCCAGAGGGGTTTTCATCAGGTTGTTAAGCTCAAAAGCTTTGCCGTTAACATTCAGACTGTCTGATATGACAGGCTTTTGAACGGCAAACGGTCCGGCGTGTTTAAATTGGCGGACTTTAATATCTTCTGCTGCCGAAACCGAAACAGATGCCAATAGCAGAAGACAAGCTGCGTTTTTTATTAAATTCATTATTCAGGTATTATGGTTTATATAACAATTACTGTAATTTTCCTTCCCATACAAAGCATGAGGTAAATTGGTCCTTCAGATTAGTCGGCTTTTTAAAGAGACCGAATACCGATGATCCGGAACCCGACATCGATGCATATACTGCACCCTCTTCGTAAAGAGCATTTTTTAGGGCTTCTATTACGGGTTGTTTCGCAAAAACACTCTTCTCAAAAGCGTTAAACATAACTTCACGCCATTCTTCTACAGGCATCTCGATGATCTTCTTCAGAGAGACAATGGGTTGAGCTGGTTTTACAAGAGAATAGGCTTCGGGGGTGGATACCGATATGTCCGGTTTGATCAGGCACAGGTGATAGTCTTGTAAAGACAGGTTAACCGGTTCAAAGATATTTCCGATACCTGAAGCAAAAACGGGTTTGTTTCGGATAAAGAAAGGACAGTCGGCCCCCAGGGTAGAAGCCATAAGTTCTAAATGTTCTTCCGGAATCCGGAGTGAACAAAACTCGTTTATAAGCTTCAGCATACATGCTGCATCGGCCGATCCTCCTCCCAATCCGGCTCCGAATGGTATGTTTTTCAGTAAACGAACCTCTAGCGGAGGGATATCGTATTGAGACTTTAAGAGATTCAGCGCCTTTATAACCAGATTCTTTTCTGCTGGGCCATCCACCGGAATTCCACTTTGTATGAACGTGGATTCGTTGGACTGCACCACTTCAAGTGCATCCTTAACAGGAATAGGATAGAATACCGTTTCGATGTTATGATAACCATCCGGTCGCTTACTTACAATATCCAGTCCCAGGTTAATTTTGGCATTAGGGAAACAAATCATATATTTTCTTTTTAGATATTCAACGTTACTTTTTCCCGTGGTCGATCAGGCATCTTTTTTTCCAGTGGCCTCCCTTATAATAAATATAAGTAGCCACCATGCCCAAGGCTATACTTAATCCGATTGCCCACCATATTCCGGTCCTTCCAAGCTCTCCGCTAAGCCAGTAGGCAAGCGGAATGCGGATGATCCATAGAGTAATCAGACTGGTAACCATAGTGAACAGGGTGTCGCCGGCGCCTCTGAGGGCTCCGTTATATACATTTAATGTGCCATGTATAATGAAAAAACCGCCTACAATCAATAGATATTCTTTACCGATGGCGATTACTTTCGGATCGTGGGTAAAGGCTCTCATCAATTCTTCGCCAAAGAAGAAAACGGCTGCAAAGGCCAAAAGGCTGAATACGGCATTCACACTCATTGAAAAACGAAGTCCGGTTTTTACGCGGTCGAATTTTCCGGCCCCGATGTTCTGTCCTGTAAAAGCAGCTAAAGCACCCGAAAGAGTCAGTATTGCCTGAGTAATGATCGTATCTATTTTGCCTGCAGCCCCATAAGCTGTCAGTGTGTCTGTGCCAAAACTGTTTACAATACCCAATAAAGCAATCAGTCCCAACGAGATGGCGCATTGCTGTACGCTGGTGGGGAGACCGATCCTGAGGCCTTGCTTGAACAGTTTCATATCAAAGACCAGGTCCTCCTTCTTGATAGAAAGTAAGGGATGGCGGTCGTTGATATAGAAAAGAGCTATACACATGGCGATTCCCTGAGCTGCTACGGTTGCCCGTGCCGCACCTTCAATGCCCCAACCGAATCCAACAATAAATAATACGTCGAGCACCACGTTTAGCAGGGTGGAGACAAGGATAAAAATCATAGGACGATTTGACTCTCCAATGCCTCGCAGAATAGAAACGATGCTGTTGAATGTTACAAACAGGAATGTACCTCCTATATAGATCTTAAAGTATTTTACAGCCTCGGGTATAACTTCGGCAGGGGTGTTGGTTAGTCGGAATATAGGTTCGGCAAATATGATTCCCACTATCGATAAAATGATTCCGGAAACCAGCATGAATATAAAGAAAGACGAAAAAGCCCGTTGCACCATTTTATACTGGCGTGCACCGAAGTATTGCGATACAACCACCGATACACCGCTTCCAATTCCTATTACGAGCGAAATGATAAAATAATAAATGAAAAAAGAGGCACTAACGGCTGCAAGCGCTTCTTTACCCAAAAACTGTCCTACTATGATGCTGTCGGTTATATTATATAACTGTTGTAGTATGTTGCCAATAAGTAACGGAACTGCAAATCGTACAATCACCCTCCACACAGGGCCCCTGGTTAGGTCGCCCGTTCTTACCTCTTCTGTACTGGTCCAATTTTGATTTTCCATTCACTTCTGTTTACAGGTCTTTCAGCAAAATTTTGTCATTTGCCTGATACATGTCATTTCTGGTTTTAAGTAATGTTTCCCACTCCCGGTTTACAAGTCCCGAAGTGTCTATCTTGAAGTTTTCGGAACCGAATTCATCCATTTTACTTAGCAGGTAACTTACCGTAATTTTATGAATGTCTAACGCCGGTTGATAATACATAACCCGATCGTCTTCTCCATAGTTTACCTCAATGATGATTTTTAACTCTGTAAGATGATACAATATCTGAGTTGTGATACGGATAGGGATACAATATTGTTCGGATATTTCATCTGCAGTATAGGGTTTCTCTCCCTTTTCAAACCGCTTTACAATTAGGGAAGCGATCAGTAAAGTTAGGAAATCATTGTAACGTCTGCTGATACTTTTGGTGTCGCGGTCGAAACTGAACTTCTTTACATTCTGAGATGCGTAGGAAAGTTCGGCTCCGAAAAGACAGATCAACCACGAGAGTTGCAGCCAGAGTAACAAGAGTGGAAGGGCTGCAAAGCTACCATAGATGGCGTTGTATTTAGAAACCCAAATCTGTCCGCTGATGTATATAAACTGAAAAAACTGAAAGGCACAACCGGCAATGACACCGGCAACCAGACCGTTTACAAACTTAACCTTGGTGTTGGGCAACGAGATGTACAATGCCGTAAAGGCCATGATGGTGATAATGTAGGGAGCAACGTTCAGTATCACGCCAACTATAGGGCTGAGCAACACAAACTCGCTGAGGTAGGTGCTCTGCATGGTAGACATGAAAATTGTCGAACCACTCGAGATAGTCATAAGTAGCGGCAATACAATGAAAAGAGCCAGGTAGTCTGTTATCTTACGGTGCCACGGACGTGACTTCTGGATTTGCCATATGTCGTTAAAGGTATCTTCTACAGACGATATCAGGTTGATTACTGTATAAAACAGAAGCAATAATCCGATTCCAATAATTACGCCACCCTGGGCCTCGGCCAGATAACGTTCTACATACTCGAATGCTTTAATCAGTTCGAGCTCGTGCCCCGGAAAATAGGTGAAAAATTCCTGTCTAACAGTATCCTGAAGTCCAAATCCCTTGGCAATTCCAACAATAACAGCCAACATGGGAACGATGGAAAGAAGCGTGCTGAAGGTAAGTGCCGATGCTTTGGTTTGCAACTCCTGATTAATAAACCCCCTTACAGCCAAAATGACAGTCTTTATCGCATTAAAATAAAAGACCTTCAGTCCGCTGACTTCACTTTCTGTTATCCGCCAGATGTCGTAAGTGATAAAGCGAATTGTCCACGACAATAATTCGTTTACGCGTTCGCTGAATGGTATTTTCTCCTTATTTTTCATACGAAAATCATTACGTGCTCTTTTTAAGATAAACATTCAAAAAAAGAATTGCAGCAGACCTATAAGCCGGGTTCTGTACCTTTGTCCGAAAACAAAGGCGCCTGCCATTTATCTCGACCAGTTGTCGCCAACTGGCTCTAGCGGTCTACCCCCCGGCATCGGACGAGCAATCCTACTGCGCCGGTATACATGACCTTACAACCCATAAGACGTACGGCATCGCGTATTGCTACGCAACCCGGTGAGCTCTTACCTCACCTTTTCACCCTTACCGGCATGCCGGCGGTTATTTTCTGTTACATTACTCTGCTCTCACAAACAGCTTCCCGTTAGGAAGTATGGTGCTCTGCGTTGCCCGGACGTTCCTCCCACATAGAATGTGAGCGACAGACCGGTCTGCTGCAATGACGCAAAGATAGATTTTTTTTGTTGATTTCTCCTATTATTATGTCAGTAAAGAAAAAACATTCTGCCGTAGTTGCTGTTATAATACATATATGATGACCTTTTGACAGTTGATTATTTCTTAAAAAAGTACCTTGTTATACCTGTTACTGTTAACACCGGTTAAGCAATGAGTATGAGGAGTTAAAAGAGATAAAAAATAACTGCAAAAAAGAATAATTGCACGTTTTTTGAACTTAATTTGTCGCAAGAAAAGTGTTAAATTTAAGTTTTAAAAAATAAGATGAATATGAATACAACGATGAAAAATGTACTTGGTATTGTCTTGGTAGCGGTAGTTAGTTCCGGTCTTACTATTGGAGCAAACGCTTACATGAACAGACAGCATGCGAATGTTGCTACAGTAGATAACTCGTATGGATTTAATCAGCCTTTGCGACTAACGAACTACAGCGGTGTTGCAGCCGAGAATACGGATTTTACAATGGCGGCCGAACGCTCGGTACACGCTGTTGTGCATATCAAATCGGTAACAGAAGTTCAGGTGTCCGGCGGACAATACATGGATCCGTTTGAATTCTTCTTTGGAAACGGACGCGGAAATCAGCCAAGACAACCGCAAAAGCGGGTAGGAGCCGGTTCGGGCGTTATTATCTCGACAGATGGTTATATTATTACAAATAATCATGTTATCGACGGAGCATCGGAATTGGAAGTTACGTTAAACGACAACAGGAAGTTCAAAGCCAAAGTGATCGGTTCGGATCCTTCAACAGATATTGCACTTATAAAAGTAGATGCCAAGGATCTTCCCACCATCCCGTTTGGTGATTCAGAGCAACTCAAAGTGGGAGAATGGGTATTGGCAGTAGGTAATCCTTTTAATCTTACTTCTACTGTAACAGCAGGTATAGTAAGTGCAAAAGGCAGGTCTATTTCCACTGGTAGCGATGAAGATGTAAGTAAGATACAATCATTCATTCAGACCGATGCGGCTGTAAATCCGGGTAACAGCGGAGGAGCTTTGGTAAATACCAAAGGAGAACTGGTTGGTATTAATACGGCTATTTATTCTGAAACAGGGAATTTTGCCGGATATTCATTTGCAGTACCTATGAGTATTGCCGGTAAGGTTGTACAGGATTTAAAACAATATGGTAATGTTCAGCGAGCCATTCTGGGTGTTTCTATTCTCGATGTATCAAAATTAAATGATGAACAGAAAAAAGATGTGAAAGTAACCGAAGGAGCTTGGGTTGGTGGATTTGCAATGCCTAGTTCGGCTAAAGATGCAGGAGTTGAGATTGGAGACGTGATTGTTGCCGTTAATGATGTTGCCGTGCGTTCTACCAGTCGTCTGCAAGAGGAGATCAGTAAGTACAGACCGGGTGACAAGGTAAAGATTACCGTAAACCGCAAGGGTGTGCAGAAAATATTCAATATTGAATTACGTAATATGCAAGGTAATACCAAAATACTTGATAAGGCAGATCCTTCTGAAGTATTAGGTGGAGCATATCAAGAGCTGTCCGATAAGCGCAAGAGGGAACTGGGGGTTAACTACGGTATCGAGGTAACAGGTGTAACTAACGGTAAGTTGAAAGATGCGGGCATAAAGAAGGGATACATTATCATGTTGGTGAACGACGAAAAAATTAGTACTCCCGAAGATCTTGAACGTATTGTAGATAGTATTCTAAAAGGCAGATCGAGCGAACAGGGACTGTTTATCAAAGGATTTTATCCGAACGGTAAAACAACTTATTATGCGATCAATCTATCAGAATAAAGGTTAAAAGGATAGTTAATAGGCAAAAGATTGTTAAAGGTTTTTAATTGGTCGAGGCATAGGGTGCCCTCGGCCAATACTTTCAATTATTTTTGTTATCTTTGCACCCCGAATTTGTCAATTAAATTAATTGAATGAGACAGTTAAAGATTACAAAGTCCATCACCAATCGCGAAAGCGCTTCATTGGATAAGTATCTTCAGGAAATTGGCCGTGAAGACCTTATTACAGTTGAAGAGGAAGTAGAATTGGCGCAGGCTATTAAAAGAGGAGATCGTAGAGCGTTGGAAAAATTAACCAGGGCTAATCTGCGTTTTGTTGTTTCAGTTGCTAAACAGTACCAGAATCAGGGATTAAGTTTGCCCGACCTTATTAACGAAGGAAACCTCGGACTGATCAAGGCAGCAGAGAAGTTTGACGAAACGAGAGGCTTTAAGTTTATTTCGTACGCTGTATGGTGGATTCGTCAGTCCATTCTTCAGGCTTTGGCAGAACAGTCAAGGATTGTTCGTTTGCCCTTGAACCAGGTTGGCTCGCTGAATAAAATCAGTAAGGCCTTCTCTAAATTCGAGCAGGAAAACGAGCGCAAACCTTCACCGGAAGAGCTGGCCGATGAATTGGATATTCCTGTAGATAAGATTTCGGATACACTGAAAGTGTCCGGACGTCATATCTCTGTGGATGCTCCCTTTGTGGAAGGCGAAGACAACAGCCTTTTAGATGTGCTTGTGAATGACGATGCTCCCATTGCGGACCGTGCGTTGATGAACGAATCATTGGCTAAGGAAATTGACAGAGCATTAGCTACGTTAACCGAAAGAGAATGCGAGATAATCAAAATGTTTTTCGGTATTGGAAGTCAGGAGATGACACTAGAAGAGATTGGCGACAAATTTGGCCTCACTAGAGAGCGCGTCCGCCAGATCAAGGAAAAAGCAATCAGAAGATTAAGACAGGGTACTCGTAGCAAACTGCTCAAATCGTATTTAGGATAACTTCGTAAAGCGGTTGTCGCAAGGCCTTCAGTCGGCAGACTGAGGGCCTTTTGTTTTTTATTACACCAGTATAAATTGTTTTCCGGCTACCTCTTTCCCTTTGTAGTACACCGAAAGTTTCCAGATACCTTTTTTGTCTTCCACAGGTTCCCATACAGTATCTCCCAGAAAAAAACGGAAATCGTTGCTGCTTATATAGTAGGTGCCTTCAAAGGGCGGAGCTATATTCCCTTGTTCATCTGTAAATGGTGGATGGTCGATCCTATATTCCAATACTTCTCCTTTTGCTTTTTTTACAGACAAGATCAATCCGAATTCTACACCGGTTTCAGCATTTATCTCGAGTGTGTGTTTGCGTATTTTAGGAAGCTCTTTGGATTCGCGGTCCCATGCTGTATATAGTCCAAAGCTGCAGATTTCGAATTCAGGTTTTAATCTTGGCATACATGAAAATAATTTGGATTTGTATTAAATGCAAATATAGGCTTTTTGCAGGATAAGGAAAACCGTATAAAAAAAGATGCCGGCTAAAGGGGGTAACCTTTGCCGGCATCTTACAGGGAAGTATACTTATTTGTACTCTTTACCTTTAAAGAAGATGCTATTCCTTAAGCCATTTGTCTAACCAACGGAAGAACACACGTTGGAACAGTATACCGTTTTGAGGCTGAGCTATCCAATGGTTTTCGTCGGGGAAGATGAGCATTTCGGAAGGAATACCTCTCAACTGAGCTGCATTAAAGGCGCTCATACCCTGAGAAGCCAGGATGCGGTAATCTTTTTCGCCGTGAGTTACCAGAATAGGGGTGTCCCATTTGTCTACAAACTTATGAGGAGAGTTGGCAAAGGTGCGTTGGGCTGTAGCATTGCTTTTATCCCAATAGGCTCCACCCATATCCCAGTTGGCAAACCACATCTCTTCGGTTTCAAGGTATTGTTGCTCCAGATTGAATATACCTGCATGAGCGATAAAGGCCTTAAAGCGTTTGTTATGGTGTCCGGCAAGCCAGTACACTGAAAAGCCTCCGTAGCTTGCGCCTACAGCACCCAGGTGGTCTTTATCAACATAGGGTTCTTTTGCCAGCTCGTCGATGGCTGAAAAGTAATCTTTCATATTCTGACCGCCGTAATCGCCACTGATCTGCTCGTTCCATTCTTGTCCGAAGCCCGGAAGTCCCCTGCGGTTCGGAGCTACCACGATGTATCCCTGTGATGCCATGATGGCCAGGTTCCAGCGATACGACCAGAATTGACTTACTGTGCTTTGCGGACCACCCTGACAGTACAGAATAGCCGGATATTTCTTGGCAGGATCAAAATGAGGAGGATATACCACCCAGGTAAGCATTTGCTTGTTGTCGGTTGTTTTGATCCAACGGGATTCCGACTTAGGCATGTTTAGCTGATCCAGAATGGCTTTGTTCTCGAAACTTATTTCGGTCGCTTCGCCGGATTGTGTATTTACAGCAAATACTTCGGAAGGGTTTACCTGCGACTGGCGGATAGCTGCCATTGTATTACCAACCGAATGCATGCTTACATAGTCGTACTGACCATTGGTAATCTGACGGATCTGCTTGTCGGCAACGCCTACCTGCCAGATATGGGTTACAGCCTCTTTACAAGCAATCATGTACAGCGATTTTCCATCGGGAAGCCACTGGATGGCATCCGCATTATAATCGAACGACTGTGTCAGATCTTGCTTTTCGCCGGTTTCGAGATTGGCAACAAAGAGTCTTTTTTTGTCAGATTCGTATCCGTCGCGCTCCTGACTTACCCAGGCGATGGATTTACCGTCGGGCGAGAACTGGGGCATAATGTCGTATCCCATCATTCCTTCTGTAAGGTTGCGGGTGTTTTTACTTGCCAGGTCGTAAATGTAAATGTCTGAGTTGGTAGATAACGCATACGCTTTACCCGTTTTCTTTCTGCTGGCATAGGCAATCAGTTTGCCATCCGGGCTCCAGGCCAGGTCTTCAATTCCGCTGTTTGGTTTCATCGGACACTCAAAAGGCTCACCTTCCATAATGTCTGCCATGTCCGTAAGTCCGCTTTCAGTTACAGAAGCAACAAAAGGATGAGGAACGGTTTCCACCCATTCGTCCCAATGCTTATAAAGTAAATCATCTACAACACGCCCGGTAGCCTTGGGAAGATCGGCATATAAATCCACGGTACGTTGTCCGAATTTAATGTCCTGGATGTATAACACCTTCGATTCGTCCGGCGAGAGAGCAAAAGCATTGATCCCGTTTTCGAGCTTGCTCAACTGTCTGCGGTTACTTCCGTCTGCATTCATCACCCAAATCTGCGAAGATCCGCTTTCGGATGATAGGAAGGCTATCTCTTTACCGCCTTTAATCCAAACAGCATTTTGTTCGCTTTGGGGAGTTTCTGTAATCTGTTTCTTGTCGCTGCCATCTGCATTAACAACAAACAACTCGCGATTGCCTTTATTCTGTTCAACACTGATAAAGGTAACTCCGTAAAGAACTTTGCTCCCATCCGGAGAAACTTGTGCATCACTTACGCGGGCCATGCTATACAGTACTTCTGGAGTAAGCACTCCATTTTCCGATTTCACCTCTGTACGTTTGATCAGGGGTGCTGCTTCGTCCGTTTTTTTAGTTTCCTGCGTACAGGCGCCAAGTAAAACGGATGTTGCCATTACCATTGTTCCGATAGATTTATTCATTAATTTATATTATATTATATTTTGAATGCGAAAGTACTAAATTTAATTTATATCTTTGCATATCTAAATTTAAGAACTGACTGGTATGAAGAAGATTTGGTTATTTGGAGCCGCTATCGCTATGGTTGTGTCGTTCGGCTCATGTAAACCTAAACAGAGTGCTTATAAGGCCGCTTACGAACAAGCAAAAGAGAAAGAGATGACTACAGCTCCCGCACAAGTTGAGGAAGAGGTGATTGCTCCGGTATCAAAGCCCAGAACATCAAGTGCTGCGGTTCGTCAGGAAAGAGTTACTGCTGTTACAGGTGAAGACGCAAACGGTTTGAGACGCTACAGCGTTGTAATCGGTAGTTTTAAAAATAAAACAAATGCATATGCATTGAAAGAACGTATGCAGAATGCAGGTTACAAGGCAATCCTTGCTCAGAACGAAGAAGGTATGTTGCGTGTAATTGTTTCAAGTTTCGATGAAAAGGCTGATGCTGCTGATAGCCGCGATGCCATTAAAGCAAAATATGCACCTAATTTCCAGGATGCCTGGTTGTTGGAAAGACAATATTGATTTTGCAATTGAATATCTGAAGCAACAGGCTGCAGGTTATAAAACAAGGGAGATCCGGTTTCGGACCTCCCTTGTTTTGTATCAGGAGTTTTTATGCAGATGTATGATTCGCTGGTTGCTGCTTCCTCTGAACGCCAGCGACGGGTTAAATAATTCCCGGTCGAAACGGCCGTCCACAAGCACATCGATGTAGGGAAGACAGGCCTTCAATGCCGTTGATTGCACCATCTCTTCGTACGTATAGCCTGTATAGCACCAGACTGGCAGGTTTGTTTTCTCCTTCAATATTTTAAGAAGCATCCGGGCACCTTCTGGGTGGAACATCGGATCTCCCCCCGAGAGAGTGATGCCATCTAATAGGGGATTCCTGCAAATCTCTGTCAGCATATCTTGAAGCATCTCTTCCGTAAGCAGCGTTCCTTGCTGTGGGTTCCAGCTTTCGGGATTGTGGCAACCCGGGCAGTGATGACTGCAGCCCGAAAGGTAGATGGCATACCGAAGTCCGAAACCATCGGAGATGGTCTCGGGATAAATATTCAGTACGCGTATGTTTTGGGCGATCAGTTGTTTAACGTCATCCATCTTACCGGTGCTTGATGCGATCTTTTTCTTCAGCCTTTTTTGATGAATTCCAGCTATCCAGATTTCCGGTAAGATAACCTGTGATACGGCGCAGACGCAGTATGTTTTCTCCACGGCATACCGGACATTTGTCGTATATCACTCCCTTGTACCCGCATTGTTTACAGGTGTCTACCGGATGGTTGATAGAGCCGTACCCAATCTGCTGATCATACATAACCTTTACAATCTTAAGAATGGCGGAAACATTCTTCTTCGCTTCGCCGTCCAGCTCCACGTATGTGATATGTCCCCCTCCGGTGAGGGCATGAAAAGGGGCCTCTTTCTTTATCTTTTCAAGGATAGATATTGGTTCCTTCACGTCGATATGAAATGAATTTATGTAGTAGTCGCGATCGTTCACGCCGGGGATGATGCCGTAAACCTTCCGGTCTATCTTAGTAAAACGTCCGGATAATCCTTCGGCTGGTGTTGCCAGAACAGAATAGTTGAGTTTGTATTTATCCTTGTATTCGTTTACCACCTGATTCATCACCTCGAGGGTTTCGTACAGGGTTTGCCATGCCTCCATGTGGCGTGCATGACCTTCGCCATAAAGAGCCACCATGGCATTGTGACCGCCGATAAAGCCAATACCCAGAGTTCCGGTTCGAATGATATCGCCCACTTCATCGTTTGCCTGCAGCGTTGATCCTCCTTTCCAGACATCGTTGCCCATCATAAAAGGAAACTGACGGGCCAGAGCGGTGCGTTGGTATTGATAGCGATCGTACAGCTGTTCGGCAATAAGTGCACACATGCTGCGTACGGATTCTATAAAAAGCTGTTTTGCCTCCTTGCGGATAGTGTGTTTGTCGCCGTCCGGATGTAATTCTTCTGCCTCCCGTCTTGCCTTGATTGCCAGACGAGGCATATTTAAAGAGGTGAAGGACAGGTTCCCTCTGCCCAGCGAACTCTTTTCGCCGTGCATATTTTCGTATACCCGCGTACGGCATCCCATGGATGCCACTTCGTAACGATATCGTTTCGGATCGTCTGCTTTCCAAAGGGGATTCTGGTTAAAGGGGGTATCCAGAAAGATAAAATTAGGAAACAAAGCAACCGAGGTTGTCTTGCAGGCTTCCAGTAGCAGGTCGAAGTTAGGCGCATCAAAAGCAATCTCTCCGCTCATGGCCTTATCGAAATCGGCCATGGCCTTGTTATAATCGGCTTCGGTATAAGAAACGCCCTCTTTCACCTTAAATATCTGTATCGGGAATACCGGAACTTCTCCTTGTCCCAATCCTTCGCTTGTGGCGGCCAACAACTCCCTTATAAGCAGGCGTCCTTCGGCCGAAGTATCCGTTCCATAGTTGATGGAGCTGAAAACCACCTGGTTTCCTCCACGGGAGTGCATGGTGTTTAGGTTATGGATGAATCCCTCCATGGCCTGGTGGGTATCTTTCCGGGTGGCTTTAAGCGATCGTTCCCAGATAGCTGAAAGATTTTGAGAGGAAAGTATAATATTTTCCTGTTTCAGCATTTCCAGAATTACCTCAGATTGCTCTTCACTCCATTGAATGGACTGGATAGATCCGGTAAGCCGGTTACGCAGTTGACTCTCGTTGGAGTCTGCGTTATCCCGACTGATGTTATGAAGAAAAGAGATAAAAGTGGTAAGGTGTTTTATAAAGGTCTTGCGAACGCCTTTAGCCATAAAGAAATCGAATGCCGGAATGGATTGTCCACCGTGCTGTTCGTTCTGGTTTGTCTGAAAAATGATGGTGGCCAGTGTCGCATAGCTCTGTATCGACTGTGGGGTACGGATGGAACCGTTCTTTGTACGGAATCCTCTTTCAAAAAGATCGTCCAGGTCGTACTGTATGCAGGTGGTTGTTTTGGTTGGATAATAATCAAGGTCGTGTATATGTATATCGCCGTTGCGGTGTGCTCTTGCATACTTAATACCCAACAGGTATTTATTGGCATAATCTTTGGTTACCTCCGAGGCGAATGTCATCATCTGACCGGCAGGGGTGTGGGCAGACATGTTGGCATTGCTCAGATTCACATCATTTTTCTCGATAGCCACAATCCCGTCCATCACCTGTTTCATGTGTGTCTTCTTATCGCGCTCGATGGTACGCCATTCACGATAGATAATATACTTTTTGGCTACGTAAGGGTTGCGTACCATAAGTTCTTTTTCTACCAGATCCTGAATCTCTTCCACACTGATTTGAGTGCCCACAATTGCCGAGGCTACTTTCTCGGCAACTTGATCGATGGTACTGTTTTCTTCCTGAATGCCACTCGCTCTGTATGCTTTCAGAACCGCATTCTTAATCTTGTCGATGGAAAAAGCTTCGCTCATACCATCGCGCTTGGTAATTAAAATGTTCGAATACATCTTGTATAACTTGTTTGAATGTTCATACCCCTGATCCTCGCAGGGTGTAACAATGCGTGCAAAGGCAGGTCTTCTGACTCGCTTCCTCCGGACGCCTTCCCGTTTTTTAGGTTCTTTTGAAACCCGAACAGTGGCAAAGAAATGTCCGTACGTTTTAATGAAGCTCACAGCAGCGGGACTGTTCGGGATTTTCACCCGATTCCCTATTAATCCCTTTCTCCGGATGGAGAGAGAGAACCATTGCGACAACAAAGATAAATGAATACTTTTCAAAAAGGCAAAAAAATACCCAACTATCTCTCGTCGTTTTGTGAAAAATGAAACAACGAGCAGCTAGTTGAGTCTTTCTTTATTGTACGATAGGTGTTACAGCTTAGCCCCGTAAGCCAGATCGCCCGCATCGCCCAATCCGGGGATGATGTAGGAGTGATCGTCCAGTCCTTCGTCCAGTGCCGCAATCCAGATGGTACAGTTTTCCGGCATTTTTTTCTTAAGATATTCCAGAGCAGGCTTACTGCAGATGATGGAAGCTACGTGTACATGTGCAGGAGCTCCTTTGGTAAGCAGTGCTTCGTAAGCCAGTTCCATGGAGCTGCCTGTTGCCAGCATAGGATCTGTCACGATAAGCGTTTTTCCTGTGATAGATGGAGAAGCAATGTATTCGATATGGATATCGAAATTAAGCCTGTCTTTGTATTTACGGTAGGCAGATACAAAAGCATTTTCGGCATTGTCTAAATAACTTAAGAACCCGTGGTGAAATGGAAGTCCGGCACGAAGGATGGTGCTTATTACCACTTGGTTGTCTGGAGTGTTCATTGGAGCGATTCCCAATGGAGTAGGGATGTTCTTTTCGCTGTAAGCGAAATCTTTACTGATTTCGTAAGCCATGATTTCGCCGATTCTTTCAATATTACGACGAAAACGAAGGCTGTCATGCTGGATATTCACGTCCCGCAACTCGGCAACAAACCGGTTTAATACGGTGTTGGATTCTCCAAGATTCACTATTTTCATTCGGATGTATAACTTTGTTTATTAAAATTCCGAACGCAAATGTACAAATAAAATGGAAATAGAGAATAACGTCTGTTAAAGTTACTCTCTATTTCTTTATTTATTAACGATAAATTGATTTAGTTTACATATACAGATGTCTCTGTTCGTACGGTTGGACGGATGGAAATCTCCTCTTTATCCTTACCTCTTTTAATAAGGAATGTAGTTACATTGGTGCCAACCGGATTTACGTAGGGGGTGAAATTATACAGATAGGAGAACCCTGTTATATTGGATGGGTTCTTGAAGAAGTCGGCTATCTTGGGATAATTCATCACATTCCAATACATACAACGGCTAAATCCGTTCGCATCCGTAAATTGAGTGGCCGGATCGCGTAAATCCATTGTGAGGGTTATGAATTGCTTGTATGCAGAGGTAAACTCATCCGATGAATAATTCATTTTCTGATTACCGATGCGTTCTATCACATCGCCGGCCTTTATTCCTGCAGCTTCAGCTGGTGAGCCTGGCTCAACCTCCGCAATACGTTCCAAACGGTTTATGTCGTAGCTTATTCCGGTGTAGTTGTAATTCTTTACATCTACTTTTACAGGAACATTCCGTGTATATTTTACAAAAGGATACTGCAGGCACATTAAAGGAATATGGATGGCTGCATAATCATCCAGCCGATATGACTCCGTAAGAAGTTCATTGGATTCGCATTCCCACACAACCTGGCCGTGCAACACTTTCTGATCGATGAATCTGAATCCGAATTGAAGCAGGTAAGGAGCTTTCGATTCGACCGACCCTACTGATAGGAAAGGTAATTCAATCATCTTGCCGGATGCTGCAAAATAACGGAATGTTTTTTCCGCTGGTTGAGCACCGTTAGTTACAGCTCCTGTGTAATTGGGATTTTTATCGAAGAAATAATAGGTCTGAATAAGCAGGTCAGGGTTGGACGCATTGTAAGTCAGCCCCTTTTTCACAAGTTCTTTTTCAATACGCTGGTTGATGAAGTTCTCTAATTTGCTGTTGTTTTCGTCAATGGGAGCAAAGCCAAACGTCTTATACGTATCGAACGAAATTTCTTCGCGGGTGGTGGTTGTCTTGAAAGGACATATAAATTCCCTTTCCGAAGTGCTTTCCAGACTATACATATTGAAGGCAAGAGCAAGCTGGTCTTCCGTAATTGCCTGACTCAATTTGCAGTCTTTATGGATCATCAGTTGTTTTCCTTCACTCGACAGGTTACGTACTGTAAGGATAATTTCGTCTTTTGTTTCATTGTTTAACAGCTGACTAATCTCCATAGCAGTTAATTCATTTACCGGAATACCATCCACCGATTCAATAATGTCATTCAACTTCAGTCCCGACGACTCTGCAGACGAGTAGGGAACAATTCCCGTAATCACCGGTTTGTTTAATCCCCAGTGGATACTGTTGCTAAGTGCATATGTAAAACCAGGACGGCATACTATATTACTTTTCTTTTGAGCTGTGACTGTAACAACAGTCAGAAGCAACAGCAGGGATAACAATGTTTTATTAATCATACTCAACATGTTTGTATACTTGTTACATAAGTAATTGGTAAATAATAAGCAAAGGTAAAGAAAAATAAGCAGAAGCGGAATACTTGGCAGCATATTTGCTGTTATTCTATGGAGAGATGACAAAAATAAGGATGTGCTACATGCGTTGTTGCAGCATGCTTATTTCTGTATGTTATTGTATTACAGATAATAATAAAAAACAAGAGATAGATTATGATGGGAAAAAGTGCGCAGAAGAATAATCAAAATCCTGAAAACGATCCAATCGTGACAGATCAGGAGGCGACAAATGTGCAGAATGAACAGGTAAATGAGTCAGCCGAAACTTCAACGGCAGACAATCTGACAGTTCAAATGGTCGAATTGCAAAAGAAGTACGATGAACTTAACGATACTCATTTACGTTTGATGGCCGAATACGATAACTATCGTAAACGTACGTTACGGGAGAAAGCCGATTTAATTAAGACCGGAGGTGAATCTGCCCTGGTTAATCTGCTTCCTGTGGTTGATGATATGGAACGTGCCGTAAAGAATGCGCGTGTATCAGAGGATATGACTGCCGTAGTAGAAGGTGTAGAATTGATTTACAACAAATTTATCTCTTATCTGGCTCAGCAGGGTGTTAAACCCATCGAGACAGAGATGAAAGATTTCGATACGGACCATTTCGAAGCAATTGCAACCATTCCTGCTCCGGCCGAAGAGTTGAAAGGCAAAGTGATTGATTGCGTACAGACAGGTTATGTGCTGTTCGATAAAGTGATTCGTCACGCCAAAGTAGTAGTAGGAGAATAAGCTAATAACAACAAAGATGGCTAAAAGAGATTATTATGAAGTGCTGGGCCTGGAAAAGAATGCCTCAGCAGATGATATAAAAAAGGCTTACCGGAAAAAGGCGATTCAGTTTCACCCCGATAAGAATCCCGGAGATAAGCAGGCGGAAGAAAACTTTAAAGAGGCTGCCGAGGCTTACGACGTACTAAGCGATCCACAAAAACGTCAGCGTTATGATCAGTTTGGTCATGCGGGAATGGGTGGTGCTGCTTCAGGTGGTGGTTTTGGAGGTGGTATGTCCATGGATGATATCTTTTCTCAATTTGGCGACATCTTTGGTGGTCATTTCGGAGGATTCGGTGGCTTTGGTGGATTCAGCGGCGGAAGTCGGGGTGGTCGCAGGGTTAACCGTGGATCTGATCTCCGCGTAAAGGTGAAACTTACCTTGAAAGATATCGCCAACGGTGTTGAAAAGAAGATAAAGGTCAAGAAGTACGTAGCATGTTCCAAATGTAACGGAAGCGGAGCAGAGGATGATCACAGTAAATCTACCTGTTCAACCTGTAACGGCAGCGGAGTAGTTACCCGTATTACAAATACGATCCTGGGACAAATGCAGACTCAGTCTGCTTGCCCTACCTGCGGTGGTGAAGGAAAGATAATCACCCACAAGTGTTCGGCCTGTGCCGGCGAAGGAATTGTAAGAGACGAAGAGGTTATTACAATCAATATTCCGGCTGGTGTGGCAGAAGGTATGCAACTTTCTATGAGTGGAAAGGGTAATGCGGCGCGCAGAGGCGGCATCAACGGCGACTTGTTGATTTTAGTGGAGGAAGAGCCACATCCTGAATTGATCCGCGACGAAAACGATTTGTTATATAACCTGTTGCTGAGCTTCCCTCAGGCGGCATTGGGCGATACTGTCGAAGTACCTACCATAGACGGCAAGGCGAAGGTTAAGATTGATCCGGGTACACAACCTGGTAAAGTGTTACGTTTGCGTAATAAGGGACTTCCTTCGGTAAATAGCTACGGTACGGGCGATTTATTGGTGAATGTGAGCGTCTATATTCCTGAAACATTATCGTCTGCAGAGAAAGAAACACTTACTAAACTGAAGGACGAGGCTAATTTCCAGCCTAAGAAATCGGTAAAGGACAAGATCTTCAGTAAATTCAGAAATTTATTTGATTAATACTGTACTCTTATTATTTTTTAAAACGCCCTGTTGAATTTATTACAACAGGGCGTTTTTTTATGCTTTCGAGTTAAAGGAAGTTAAATATTAAATAAAGCAAGTAAAATATTATGCTGCAAAACATAAAATGCATATATTTGCACTGTGTTTTTCATGGTATTAGATTTAAGGTTAACAATGAAGATTGGTTGTCGGGATGACAACCTTTTCTTTTTTATGCACATTCGCTTTAAATGACTACCTTTGCAGTAATTTAGAAACATTCCCACAGTATTATGAAGCGCGTATCTGAACAAAAGGCTTCGCTTACCGCGAAACAAAAGTTTTACTGCGAGTTTTGTACTTCCTATAAAAATAAGTATTTGTATGAAAAAAGTATTTTGTCCGAAATGCGACAATCTCACAACATTTGATGAAACAAAGTATCCGGTTGGAAAACCGATTGCACTGGTTTGTGCACAATGCGGATCTCAGTTTAATGTTAAGTTAGGTAAGAAAAAGGTTCAAGCTCCTTCCGGAAGTGAGAGGCAGCTGGTTGAACAAGATTTCTCCAATGGCTATATTAGTGTGATTGCCAACTTTTTCGGAGACAAACAAGAATTCGGATTACAACTGGGCGATAATGTAATAGGACGAAGAAACAGAGATACGGATGGCGTGGATATTGCCATCATTAATACCGACCCAAGTATGGGCAGAAAACATTGTGTAATCAATGTAAAGAAAAATGCAGCTGGCAAGCTGATATATACGCTTCGCGATTTTCCCAGTTTAACAGGTACATTCTTAAATAATGTCTGTCTGGGGAAAAAAGAACAGGTGGTTTTGAATCATGGGGCGGTTATTACCTTAGGAGCAACGACCTTTATTCTTCATTATCCTGAGGGTCAGGAAGAAGAAGAGATGATGTATTAATACATCATCTCTCGTTTTTTTTATAGAAAAGAAGGAATTTTATAGAACGGCCTTAACCTGATCCAATACTTTCTTGGCAGCTTCTCTTTCGGGCGAAATTTGCAATGCCTGTTCCAGGTATTCGCTCGCTTTCTTAAAGTCTTCGTCCGCTACAGCTTTTTGTTTGTCGTATTCGGCACGGTCTGTCGTTGCCAGCGGAGTTGCTTTTTGCATCAATTTAGCTCCATTGTTAAACATCATTACTCCCAGACTGTACAAAGCATCTGTTTTGTACTTCTTGTCGGTAATGCTTAGAATACTTTTATAAGCCTCTTCTGCTTTGGCCTGATCGCCAGCCTGCTGAAATTTTTGTCCCTCTTTCAAGTAGTGAATAGCATACAGCTTTTCCAGATTGTTATCGCCCGGAACCACTTTAAGTCCTGCTTCAATGGTTGTAAGCATCTCGGCAGTTTTACCCATATTTCGCAATGCTTGTGCTTTTCCTGCATACGACATTGGTAGTTGATAATTGTTTTTGATGGAGATATCAAAATACTTCACAGCACCTGCATAATTTTTGCTGTTCAAACCGGAAAGTCCGCAGTTAAATACAGTTACCGAATCCTGGTTGTTGTTTGTCTTCAGGTACTGGTCGTACTTAGTAAACGCAACAGTGTAATTTTTTGCTTTTAAAGCCTCATCTCCTTCACTCTTTACTTTGTTTGCATCCTGTGCAAACACACCGCTAACACATAGGCTTAATGCCATCAGTAGAATCTGTTTTTTCATGTCGATTTATATATAATTAGTAATTGCACATGAAAAGTACGCAACTTATCGTTTAAACGAAAATTTATTCATATATTTTAACAAATATAAAGATAACTTTTAGTCAAGGAATTCCACTTTTATTGATACTGAATGTAGATAGGTTGCGGAACAAGCTTTAGTATTTCGGACGGGGTAAGCATGTGGTGAGGTGGACGTTTCAAATCATTCTTGTAAAATAACTTGAATCCGGTAAATTGTACAGGCTCCCTGTAGATATATTGTTTATAGGTATCTCTTTTCAGGACAGGAGCTCCCCAGCCATCCATATTGACAACCAATTGTACTTCGGGGTGAAGCTTGATCTGATCGTATCCTTTTACCATGCCTTGGGTAAAGCGGTGTACAATCAGTATCTTGGGTGTAAGTTTATGTTTTCGCACCAGACCGGTGAGGTACTGCGAACAATAATTAATATCTCCTGCATCAAAGGATCCGATCTTGGTCCCCGGTCTGCTACCGTCCTTCATGGAAAATTCCGGATCGATAGCTAGGTGCACGTGGGGCATTGAAAGAAACTTTTCCAGTAGAGGCACCTCTTCCTGTACCGTACTTAAAGCCACCTGTATGTCCAGAAATACAATAGCCTTTCCCATGGCGGCAATTGATAAGGCGGAATCAATCTGACTTTCGGGCATACGTTTGCGGTAGGTGCCGTCTTTCTGAGCACTTCCCTGGGCAACAACAGCGATATAATGGATAGCCGGTTGAACGGGAGTGGAAGGATCTGCTTTTTCCCAGACCTTCATCTCGGCATGCAATCTTTTCCATACCTCCTGAGGTGGATATTCTCCCAATATTCCCATCTTTTTTGAATACAGATTTCCATAATAGGCAATAATCCGCTTAAAAGGAAGAATAGGATCTCCGGAAGGGAAGGGCTGTGGAGAAACGGGCCATCTGCCGGTTGTATCACCATTGGCTATTTTTGTAAGTTTATTTGAGTATGATAGGGTGTCGATGTTCGTTATGTCATCATTGCTATCCGTTTCTGCAGCAGATTCAGATTTCAGGGTACAGCCGTATAAAGACATACATAGCATAGAAATGAGCAGATAGGGAATAGTTCTGTACATGGTAATCACAGGTAAAGTTTATATTCATTATTCTTCATCCATGATCAAATATATAAAGAAAATCCGGGATTTGAAACAGGACCGTCTATAAACAATTAAAGGATGTCATCCCGACATCCCCTAACCAAACTTTGTTAACCTTAAATCTAATACTATTATGAAAAAACCACGATACAAAGTTACGGATATTTCTGAATTTGTCAAGGTTTTGGATTGTAATGTATGTTAAATAACATATATCGTTGTTAACGAATCACCTCATTGTAAGCTTGTGTTTGACGGTTCATATAAATTGATACCTTTGCAACGGGAATCAAATACAATCAAAATATATGCAAAAGAAGAGACGGTTGGTTGTTCTGTCTGATTTGTGGGGATGGGAGAGGGCCGATTGGTTGACATATTATCTTGATCAACTGCAAGGTGTGTACGATATAACTTGCTACGACAGTTGCAGCTTAGGTAATGTAAGTACAACCGATCGTAACGAGGCCACTTTGCATGCTCAATTTATGGATGGTGGATTGGAGACGGCTGTTTCACGCTTGTTAGAGCTGGAGAGTGCCATAGCTTCCCAAGATAACAGACCCGTTGATGTGCTGGCCTTCAGTATAGGAGGAACCATCGCCTGGAAAGCTTGCTTGTCAGGACTTGAGGCACACCGGATATTTGCGCTGTCTTCTACCCGGCTGAGGTATGAAACGGTTTTACCTGCTGCCGGTATATATCTCTATTATGGAGAAACAGATCCATATAAACCCGATGAAGTATGGATGAGACAAATGAATCTATCGTGCCGGATCTTTCCGGAAACCGGACACTTATTATATCGTGAATCGATTTTTGCTTCCCAAGTTTGCCGGGATATACTAAATGGAGCGTAGTCAGCAACTGGTTGTACTACCAGCTTCTTGTTAATGTGCTAAAAAGGTAACAGATTTGCATTTAATCCAACTGAGTTGTACCACCTGCTTTTTGTCGATGTGCTTGTCAAAACGGCGAATGAAATGTAGTCCATATTTAGTTGTACCATTGGGTATACATCATTAAGATAAGAAGAGGGAGATCTGTTTGTCTTAAATTTTTGAACCAGAAATCATAGCATACTTTATTAAAATAAGAAGAGGGAAGCTCTGTTCATGAAGCCTCCCTCTCAGTAGTTTTATAAACTATCCTTATTAACGGGGTTGACCGGATTCTTCCCGAACGACGAATACAGGAATTCAATACGTTCGGCATATGCCTTCTCAATTTTACCACGTACCATCTTCATCGTGCTGTTTATCATCTGATTCTGCTCGGTAAACGGCTCAGGCAGAATGGCAAAAGTGGTTGGAAGCCAGCGGTCGGGGAACATGGCCGCATGTATCCCCCCGGTTTTGAACCGGTTTATCTGCTCCTGTATTATCTGTATCGCAGCCTCTTTTCCTTTGTCGGACGATAAATCCAGGTGCATCCGGGCAAGCTTTGTCTTCAGCCGTTCCTTGTTGGGAACCACCAGTGCCACCGTGTAAGCATTCTGATTGTTATGAAGCATCAACTGGTCGATGCAGCTTGACTTCTCAACCAGAGCCTCTTCGATCCCTTCGGGACTATATTTCTCGCCATCACTGCCGATGAGTAAACTCTTAAAGCGTCCCTTTACATACAGAAAACCGTCGGTTCCCATATACCCCAGGTCACCTGTAAAAAGCCACCCGTTACGGATGGTTTCGGCTGTGCTGGACGGGTTCTTCCAGTATCCGGCCATTACATTCTCTCCTCTGATAACGATTTCGCCCGCTTGTCCCACCGGCAATTCATTCCCCTCGTTGTCGCAAATCTTCAATTCGATGGGGGCAACCAATATCCCGCTGCTTCCAAAGGTATGTCTGGACGGCACATTCGACGAGATCACGGGTGTAGCTTCGCTCAAACCGTATCCCTGATACATGGGGATACCCAAAGCGTAATAGAACTTTTGTAAATCTTTATCCAATAAGGCACCTCCTCCCACAAAGAAACGGAGTTCGCCACCAAAGTTGAGACGTACCTTTGAGAACAGCAAAGCATCAAACATTTTTACCAGCGGATTGAGCAGGAATCGCAGACCGGCCCCCTTATTGTGCCCATCGCCATTGTAAGCATATGCAACGGCCAGTCCTTTGTTAAACAACCAGGTCGCAACCTTACCCTGGGCGCGTACGCCCTGTTCGATGTTTTTCCTGAAACTCTTTGCCAGAGCAGGTACGCTTAATATAAGATGAGGTTTAAATTCGCGTATATTTAAAGGGATGTTTTTCAGAGTCTCCATCCCGGTTTTACCTACCTGAACGGTTGCCACGGAGGCACCCACGCTCATAAAGATATAGAACCCAACTACGTGTGCGAAGCAATGATCTAACGGAAGTATGATAAGGGTACGCCAGGTTTCGTCTATCTTGACCAGCGTAAGCGACTGTTCTACGTTGGACGTGTAATTCCGGTGGGTGAGGATAACCCCTTTCGGATCGGCCGTGGTTCCGGAAGTATAGGTGATGGTTGCATAATCGTCGTTGGTAAGCGAACGTCCAACGGATAGAAACTCTTCAAGCGTATGGGTTTCCAGCCATGCCCGGCCCATTGCCTGTACTTCGCCGAGCAGGATCTCCTTCTCCTGCAGGGAAGGTTGCTCGTCGAACACAATCACCTTCTCTAATAAAGGAAGCTGATCGATGATGGTGCGGATCTTTTTAAGCTGATTACCCGATACCATGATGAATTTAACCTCTGCATGGGTAAGACGGAAAAGCAAGTCGTTGCTTTCTTCCAGTTTAACAGACAGCGGAACATTGCAGGCTCCAGCATAAAACATGGCCAGTTCGCCAATAATCCAGGCGTTGCGTCCTTCAGACAATAAGGCCATGGTATCACCTTTACGCACACCTAAGGCCTGTAGTCCGGCTCCCAGGTTGTATACCTGCTCCCTAACTTCTTTATAAGAGGTGGATTCAAATGCTCCGTTTGTCTTCTCCCAAAGGAACATATTCGAAGGATACCGGTTTACGGATGCTTCGAAAAGATCTATCAATGTCTTTTTCATTTACCAGTGCTCAAATGTTTTCAGGCGCAAACGTACATAAAAATAATCAAATCATCTCCAGATAAGCACAGGCAGTCTCCACAGTGGGTACATTTTTTACAACGATGCTTCGTTTGCCGTTCTGCTCACGCAGGTTGCAAGCCCTGGGATGTTGCTGCACAAAATGCAGCAAACGGTCGAAGGCTTCGCTCTGGTAATACGGACTTTCCGGATTGGCAACCAAGAAGAGGCTCATTTGTCCTTTTTTCAGCACCACCTTCTCCATACCCAGATGTTTCGCCATGCGGCGCAGGCGTACAATCCGGATCAGCTCCCTGCCTTCGGGAGGAATCTTCCCGAAACGATCGTTCAGCCGATCGGCAAACGCCTGTATGTCGCGTTCTTCTTCCATATTGTCTAATTCCCGGTAAAGCGATACCCGTTCCGAATCGTTGGGAATATAAGTCGGCGAAAACATCAGCTCCAGATCACTTTCAATGTACGTTTCGCGCACGTAATCGGTTCCGCTATCCCGTTTCCCCTCTTCCGAATCGCTGTAAAGTTCGGCAAACTCTTCGCTTTTAAGCTCCTGCACAGCCTCTTCCAGTATCTTCTGGTAAGTCTCGTAACCCAGGTCGGCTATGAAGCCGCTCTGTTCGGCACCCAACATATTGCCTGCACCACGAATGTCGAGGTCCTGCATAGCGATATGGATCCCGCTTCCCAGCTCTGAAAAGTTTTCGATGGCCTGCAAACGGCGGCGCGCCTCCTGGGTAAGCGAACTGAGGGGCGGAGAGAGCAGGTAACAAAAAGCCTTGCGGTTGCTTCGTCCCACACGTCCGCGCAACTGATGCAGATCCGATAAGCCGAACTGCTGGGCATTGTTTATCAGAATCGTGTTGGCATTGGATACATCGATGCCATTTTCTACAATGCTGGTTGCGATAAGCACATCGTATTCGTAATTTTCGAAATCGAGAAAAATCTTTTCCAGCTTTTCGGGCTCCATCTGTCCGTGTCCCACACAAATACGGGCATCGGGCACTTCGCGGCGTATCAGGGCCTCTATTTCGTAAATGTTCTGGATACGGTTGTTTATGAAATAAACCTGACCGTTCCGGCTCATTTCAAAGTTGATAGCCTCACGTATGATATCTTCATTAAAACGATGTACTTCGGTCTGCACCGGATAGCGGTTGGGCGGTGGTGTGTTGATGTTCGACAAGTCGCGTGCCCCCATCAGCGAGAACTGCAAGGTACGCGGTATCGGAGTGGCAGTCATGGTCAGCGTATCCACGTTCACCTTAAGCTGTTTGAGCTTTTCCTTTACAGAAACACCAAACTTCTGCTCTTCGTCAATAATGAGCAGCCCTAAATCCTTAAACTTCACATCCTTGCTTACAATGCGGTGCGTGCCGATCAGAATATTCACTTCACCCTCTTTTACCTTCTGCAGGGTATCTTTTATCTGTCCCGATGTACGCGCCCTGCTGATGTAGTCGATACGGCAGGGGAAATCCTTTAAGCGTTCGCGGAACGTATTATAATGCTGAAAAGCCAGTACGGTAGTAGGAACCAGCAGAGCCACCTGCTTGTTGTCGCTAACGGCTTTGAATGCCGCACGAATAGCTATTTCGGTTTTACCGAATCCCACATCCCCGCATATCAGACGGTCCATGGGCAGCGGACGTTCCATATCCTCCTTCACATCGGCAGTAGCCTTCATCTGGTCGGGAGTGTCCTCATAAATAAAGCTTGCCTCCAGTTCGTGTTGCATAAAACTGTCCGGCGAATAAGCAAACCCCTTCTCATCCTTCCGTTTGGAGTAAAGCAAAATCAGATCGCGGGCAATGTCCTTCACCTTCTTTTTGGTCCGCTCCTTCATCTTCTCCCAGGCTCCTGTACCCAACTTATTCAGTTTAGGCGGTTCGCCGCTCTCTTTTCCCTTATATTTGGAAAGCTTGTGGAGGGAGTGGATGCTTACAAAAATAATATCGTTGTTTTGATAAATCAGTTTAATAGCCTCCTGGATGCGTCCGTTCACCTCTGTACGTACCAATCCGCCGAACTGCCCCACACCGTGATCGATGTGTACGATATAGTCGCCGCTGGTAAACTGGTTAAGCTCCTTAAGCGAAAGCGTTATCTTGCCCGAACGGGCCTTTTCGCTTTTCAGGTTGAACTTATGGAAACGGTCAAACAGCTGATGATCCGTAAACAAACAAACCTTCAGCGTGTCGTCTGCAAACCCGCCGTGGATAGTCCGGTTTACCGAAGTAAAGGGGATATACTCCTTGCGGTCTTCAAATATGATGCGGATACGGGTAGCCTGCTTTTCCACGTCGCTGAGGATATACAACGTATAACCCTCTTCAAGGAAAGCATGGAACGAGCTGCTTACCAGATCGAAATTCTTATGATAAATAGGCTGAGGGCGCGTACTGAATGTAACCGTAGCATCCGGAGTTCCTGCAGCCTTTGCTCCAAAAGCGATGCGTCTGAAGTTCAGTACGGAACGCAGAAACTCGTCTTCCGGCACCAGCCGGAGGCGCATCTGTTCGGCCGAAGTAAACGACTCTTCGTCGCCCAACACCGGCTCTTCACGGTATATGCTCCCTATTTTTTCCTTACACCATTCCAAATCTCCGAATGCCAGAATGGTATTGGGCGAAAGCGACTCCAGCAACGACGTACTGATAAGTCCGCTTTTATTCATCTCCGGCACAATGGCGATACGATCAAGTCGGCTTTTAGATAACTGCGATTCAACCTCGAAGGTGCGTATGGTTTCCACCTCGCTGCCAAAAAAGTCGATACGATAGGGAAACTCGTGCGAGAATGAAAACACGTCCAGGATACTTCCGCGCATAGCATATTGTCCGGGTTCGTACACGTAATCCACCTGTTCGAATCCATATTCGTCCAATATATCCGAGACAAACATATTGTCCAGCTTGTCGCCCACACCGATCTGCAAAGTTTTCTGTTTCAGGTCGGCTTGTGCGATCACCTTCTCTGCCAGTGCATCGGGGTAGGTAACGATAACGGTGGGCAGATCGGGCATTTGCAGTCGGCTTAACACCTCGGTACGCAAAATCTCGTTGGCCGGATCGAGGTGTCCGTACTTGATGGCACGCCGGTAAGCTGAGGGAAAGAAAAAGATATCCTGACTGTTGGTGAGCTGCATCAGGTCATGATAAAAATAACCGGCCTCTTCCTGGTCGTTTAATACGCACACGTAGCTGCCCCTTTTCTTAAAAAAGAGAGATGCGATTGTTAATGCTGCCCCCGAACCATTTAAACCCTTCAGAAAAAGATTCCGGCAAGATTTGTCGTCCAATAGACCGACCAGCGCCGACACCTGCGGGTGGGCACTGTACATAGTAAGTAACTCCTGTACTTCCAAAGCAAAATAATTTGTACAAAGGTACAAATTTCAATTATAATATGTACCTTTGATCTTTAAAAACAGTTCAACACACAAAAGAAAGTATGTCCGACAGCATTGTGATTATTCCCACTTATAACGAAAAGGAAAATATTGAACAGATTATCCGCACCGTTTTTAAACTGGAAAAGATATTCCATATACTGATTATTGATGATGGTTCGCCCGATGGAACTGCCGCGATTGTAAAAACGTTGCAGCAGGAGTTTCCGGACCGCCTTTTTATGATTGAACGCAAAGGCAAACAGGGGCTGGGCACGGCCTATATCACAGGCTTTAAATGGTGTTTGAGTCACGGATACGACTATATATTCGAGATGGATGCCGACTTTAGTCACAATCCCAACGACCTTATCAAGCTCTATAAGGCTTGTGCGGAACAAGGTGCCGATGTTTCGATCGGCTCCAGGTATTGCAACGGGGTGAATGTGGTAAACTGGCCTTTGGGACGGGTGCTGATGTCTTATTTCGCCTCAGTATATGTGCGCCTTGTTACCGGTATGCATGTGCAGGATACCACCGCAGGCTTTAAATGCTACCGCCGTGAGGTACTGGAAACCATCGACCTGGACCGGATTCAGTTTAAGGGATATGCTTTTCAGATTGAGATGAAATTTACGGCTTATAAATGCGGATTCAAGGTTGTTGAGGTGCCCATCATCTTTATCAACCGCGAACTGGGGGTTAGCAAAATGAATTCTTCCATTTTCGGCGAAGCGCTGTTTGGCGTGCTGGAGCTTAAATGGTGGAGTTTCTTCCGCAAATATCCCCGGAAACTAAACTAATAGCTTGCAAAAAACGAGACAATAATGAAACAACTTTTAATAAAAAATGCCCAAATCATAAACGAAGGGCGCACCTATACAGGCTCTGTTCTGGTTAAGGGAGATAAGATAGCCGCTGTTTACGAAGGTGCGGTTCCTCCCGAAGCTATGGGCGGGGGACAAGTAATCGATGCCACCGGCAAATGGTTGATTCCGGGAGCCATAGACGATCAGGTACATTTTCGCGAACCGGGTGTTACGCACAAGGGAGATATTTCCAGCGAGAGCCGTGCTGCGGTTGCAGGGGGGGTGACCACCTTTATGGATATGCCCAATACAAATCCGCAGACTACCACGCTGGCCGAGCTGGAATGGAAACTAAACCGGGGGGCAGAGACGTCGGCTGCCAACTACTCCTTTTTCTTTGGCGGTACAAACGATAACATGGACGAGATACGTAAGGTGGATCCTACTCGTATTCCGGGATTGAAGTTGTTCCTGGGCTCATCTACCGGCAACATGCTTGTGGATAATCCGGCTACATTGGAAACTATTTTTGGCGAAGCCGGGATGCTTATCGCCATTCACGCAGAAAAGGAAGAGGTGATTAAACGCAACAAAGCGCATTACGTGGCCTTGCATGGCGAAGAGCTTGATATCACGTTCCACAGCAAGATCAGAGACGAAGAGGCCTGCTATGAATCGTCGGCCGAGGCGGTTGCCTTGGCTAAACGTCTGAATACGCGCCTGCATATCCTGCATCTTTCTACTGCAAAAGAGATGGAGCTGCTGGACAACAGTCTGCCGCTTTCAGAAAAGCAGATCACCGGCGAGGTATGTGTGCATCATCTGTGGTTTACCGATGCAGATTATGCCACCTACGGAAACCGTATCAAATGGAATCCGTCTGTTAAAACACTGGCAGACCGTGAGGCATTGATTGAAGCCGTAAATAATAATAAAATAGATATTGTGGCCACCGATCACGCGCCGCATCTGCTTTCGGAGAAAGAGGGCAGTTGTCTTAAGGCAGCTTCGGGCGGACCGCTGGTACAACATTCGGTAGTTGCTATGCTTGAGCTTGCTAAACAGGGCCGCTTCACCGTCGAGAAGGTGGTTGAGAAGATGGCTCACATGCCGGCAGAGTTGTTCAAGATCGACCGCCGCGGGTATATTCGTCCGGGTTATTATGCCGACCTTGTCTTAATTGATCCGGAAGCAAACTGGACGGTTGGTAAGGAGAATATACTATACAAATGCGGTTGGTCTCCTTTCGAAGGCTATACGTTCCACCACAAGGTGCTGCGTACCTTTGTAAACGGCCAGCAAGTATACAACAACGGAGTAATAGACGATTCCATCCGTGGGACGGAGGTAGCATACCTGGTTTAAGCAGATCTTTTGCCTCCCGTTTTGAAATAACATTTACCGTAACGGATTACAACCAGCTTGTAATCTATAACGAATCAACATCAGTCGGTCAACAGCTGATTGATATTTACCATAGAATTGAACTATTCGAATATTTCGGGTAGTTCAATCTAGGTTTAATAGAATGACCCACTTTCCGGCTTTTGTTGCGCCCTCATGTTTAATGATCCCTTTGTTCGTTAGTTGTCCCAAGTGATATTTTACACTATAAGGTGTGCTATCCAGCAATGAAGCCATTTCTTTGCGGCTTATATGTGGATTAGATCTTATTATTTCTATAATTTCTGCTTGAATGTTCTTGGGCTTTTCTTGGGCTTTTCTTGGGCTTTTCTTGGGCTTTTCTTGGGCTTTTTTAGCGTGTCCATGATTATCATCTGCCCCAAATCCTGCATCAAAGTACTTTCCCGAAACCTGTTCAATTACCCGGAAAGCCGTAATCAACGAGAAATCGAATAAAGCATCTCCGTTGCCATTTTCTTTCAATTCCTTTTGTACACGATAAACGCCACGACTGAACCGGTTTACATACCCTAATATCTTCATTGCTTCAGCAATGAACGGATTGCGGTAATCGCTTACATTCGGAAAATTGGCAGGGCTGACTTTGCCATATAATCCACCAGGGTTTTGTACCTCTATCCGGTCATCGTATTCATAGAATTGCACCGGAGCATTTGTTTCATAGTCACGGTGCATAATAGCATTCATGAGGAGTTCACGAGTAGCCCAATACGGATATTTAGAAACTGTTTCTTCCCTCAGTACGCTGACGGGAATAGGCCGTTTTTGTGAAATACTTGTTTCAATGAAGGTATCTATCTTGACGAGTTCTTTACAAAGATTTCCGCTGAATTTATGTTCATTGATGATGTCGCCTGCCCTGTCTTTACCTTTGAATCGTACATATTGTACATACGAGCCATGTAAATATCTTTCAGGGTTATTGCCAAACAAAACAATAGCACCATTAGTCGGACAATTATAGCGTAAATCGTAGAAACCGAGCGAAGCCAATTGTTCATCCATCGGACGTTTATCTTCTGCTAATACTTCTTCGGCTACAGCTTTAGGCAGGAATTCTCTTTTTATAAAGGACACATCTAAATCTGCCATCGTTGTTCCTAAGCAAGGCATAGCATCGAAAGTATGGATATTTGAAAGCCGTCGTTCGGTCAATATTTTTTCTTCGGCTTCTGAAGCAATGCTTTTGCGTGGCCCAATACGCACCCAAACACGTCCCCGATAACGTACTGGCGGAAATTCTGATGGTTGTACTTCGGCAACCAATATATCACCATCTTCAAAGCTAATCTTTTCGACAGTCATTAAAGGCTGAGGTAAAATATTGCCGTCTGTTCTTATATTGCTGATTTGCAACAATAATTTATCATCAACTTTTAATCCAGAAAGTTTCCCGTTGTCATGTGCACCAATAATCAAGTAGCCGTTCTTACCGCTTCCTGGAAGGTCGTTAGAGAATGCACAGATTGCCTGACAGAATTTATCAGTATTGTCGATCGAAATTGTTCGTTCAATATGATAACTTTCTGTATTTGTGAGGATATGTTTGAGATTTTCTTTGGTAATCATATTTATTACATTCCTTTGTGTAACATATTAAATTTCAAACAGATAAGTGTGTTAAATTTCTTTTTCATCAAGAACTTCTTTAATTCAATTCATTTTCTTCTGACTCATTATGTGGTTAACTTTTAAAACATAATGTACAAATATATAAATAATATGTGATATAAATAAATACATCCTTTTATTTGCTTGCTTTTAACCATAACTATTTATCCGTTTACTTTTATTCAATTATTTAATTAGATAAATAACTTCCTTGAATGAACCATTATTTGTAAACGAATTACTACATTTGTATTGTAATCGAATGAAAATGAGAAATATCCCTACATATGTTTTTCATAAAACAAAGTTTTAGGAATAACTGATTCTGATTGTTTAGTTTCAATCTTAAATAAATACATTATGGACAAACGTAGCATTTCCGAAACAATCATAGCTCTCGAGAAAGAGGCTATGCAGGCGTGGATCAAAGGTGATCCAACTCCCTTTCTTGAACTTTATTCGAAAGATTTCAGCTATTTCGATCCGGATCAGCAATTGAGGCTGGATGGGTTCGATAAGATTAAAGATCTGTACGAAAGTATGCGGGGAACAGTTCTGATGGATAATTTCGAAATGATCAATCCCCTGGTGCAATTGTCTGATTCAATGGTGGTACTCTCTTACAATCTGAACATCTACTTGGGCGAAAAGCTTTGGGAAGAAAACTTTACATCCGTCTATCGTTTGGAAGACGATCAATGGAAAGTTATCCACTGTCATGTTTCGCAGACTAAACCACCTACTCCCTGGGCTTAGTTTTTGGATACTTTATCCAACACTTTCATTTTCCCATATAAAAAATACTATTAGACATGAAGAAAGGAAAAATACTTTTTACTTTATTTTTTTTAGTTTTATATTGTTTAAAGTCGTCTGCCCAATCCCCCCAAAAGACCTATAGTGAAATCTATAATTTGCATTTCACGATGAAATTCGATTCAGGGGGAGTATATCCCTGGATGGACAATCTTGCTTATGTTAGTTGTAGCATGCCAGGATATGCAGAGAGTTCGGATCGACCTTTGCTTAGAAAGATGTATACTAAGGGATTCCCTTTTACAGATCGCTTACGAAGCGAGCTGTATCAAAGAATATTACTGCCCATCCATTCTGAAAATGAAGGACGTATCGAGGTGGAGTGTAAAGGCCAAAATCTTAAATCCGTTTCTCTTCTTTTGGATGGAATCAGCCGGGAAGAAAAGATTGTCTGTTCGGATACCATCCAATTTATTCCCGACACTTGTCTAAGTACAGTATCCCATAAATTTGCCCTGAATAATGTAGAATTGCTGAATATTAGAATACAGGCAGAGGGAGTACCCAATGAAAGTGCAGATATTATTTTTTCCGGAATCAATATTTGGATTGGGGGTAAGCCCATCGACGAATTTCCCGTTCGCGAAATTCCAACCCTTTCGCTGCCGGAGAATATAAGCTATATTCCAATTAATTCTCATACTGGGGAAGGATTGGGAGAGATAGATAACTTGAAAAACCATAGAATTATTGGTTTAGGAGAATCAATACATGGAAATAGTTCAATTAAAAATCTTAAAAATCAAATTATTCTTGAAGCGATTGAAAAACAAAATTGCCGATTGGTCCTTTTGGAGATGCCATTGGAAGCATCGCTTGCCTATAACAGATTTATCCATGATGAAAAATATGTAATAGATTCTTTGTTATTCCCGGGTCAGTTAGTTGATTCTCAGATGCAAGATTTGTTAGGAAACCTGCATTTGTATAATTCTCGAAAAAAGGAAGCGGATAAAGTTCGGCTATTGGGAATGGATTATAACTCGGTCTATTCGTCCACTCAAAATTCATCCATCACCATTTTCGATTTTGTAACACAACTAAATGAATCTGGTAAAATACCTGAAGTTGATGAATTTGCCCTTTTGCTTTTGGAAAAAGATTGGTCTGCGGCGGTAGCATTTCTTAAATCGCATCAAACATCAATCCAACAACTGTTAACTGCAGATGAGATGGATTGTATTACCCATATTCTTACCCTTTCACAAAAGGAGGGTGAGGATCGGGCTTTTCGAATTATTAGCAGAGACTCCGTTATGTTTTTGAATACAAAGTTTCTAATTGAAAAGTATTCCTATTATCCGGGTGCGAAGACAGTTATTTGTGCTCATACAACGCATTTAAATCCTGTTTCTACCTATCCTGCTCTAACTTGTAAACCCTTTGGGGCTTACCTGAAAGAGATGTATGGGAATGATTTTACATCCTTGCTGTTCCTGATCGCTAATGGAGAGACGATTGCGAGTGATTTGGATTATTACAGAAAGTATCGTCCTTTGAAAGAATCACCCGAAAACAGCATGGAGTACTTGCTGAGCTCCTTTGATGCAACTACTTTATTTATTCCATTAACCCCTGATTTCAATAAATTGGTAGTATCGAGGTTTATAGGAAGTCACTATAGTAATCAAGAGTTTTATCCCAATAATTTATATCAACGGGCTGAAGGTGTGTTTTTTATAAAGGGTACCAAGCAGAATATAAAAGATAAGAGTGGTGTTTTAATGAGTGAAGTGCTCAATAGATCTGTTTTAATTTATAAACGAAGACAAGAAGTTCTGGGAGAGATTCAGAAACGCAGAATCTCTTCTATTGGACTCAATCTGAATAATTAAGTAATTATAACATAAATGATGCTATAATATAATAAGTTTAGTAGTTATTTAATCTTACTTTTTATATATTTGTGCATAACCAATTGATGCGATATGAGAACAATCTTTGTATTCATTTATTCACTTCTGATTATTAGCTCCCTTCCGGCACAGGAAAGTGGCATCAGGGATAAGTCGGCAGTGTTGGAAAACCGGTCTGTTGCGGATAACGGCTTGTCGAAGTTGCGGCAAAACGAAAATCGTTTGGATAGCATGTGGCGCAAAGAGAAAAACTGGAATCTTGGCTTTACAAGGATAGACGGCAAAGATACGGGAACCATAGAGCTTCCCAAATGGGCAAAATGGGATTACGATTTAGACAGATACTTCTTTTCTCAAATGAAATATCCGCCACAGCTTTTAGCAAAGAGTAAAGCCGGGTACTCCGTTATAATGTTTTCTATCGATACCATGGGGCTACCCAGCGATATAGACATCTTGAAGTCTACCCATAAATATTTTGACAATGAGGTTGTTAGGTTGATTAAAGAGCTTCCGCACTGTCTGCCCTCCAGGGATGAAAATGGCAAACGGATGAGGTGTCTTTATACCGTATATGTCCCCTTCTTGCCTCAACGTTACAGAGACAGGATAATAGCGGACAGTATAGAAGCAGAAAAACTGAAACACCTTTGGGTGGATTGGCAAATCATGTCAAAATTTCAAGACGGAAAAGAATCAACCATTAAAGACTATATCTATCAACGTCTTGAGTACGATCCTTCTCTGTTAGGAGACCAAAAGCAAGCAAGAGGTGTTTACTCGGCTAAGATTGACTCGTATGGAGAAGTGACTGAAGTCAGAGTCTTACGAAGTTGTGGCATAGAAGCATGGGACAATCAAGTGTTGCAAATACTCAAAGGTATGCCCCGGTGGACACCTGAAACCTATATTGGGGGGAAAGGGGAATATCGAAGTTCCAATTGGACGGTTCCAGTCACTTTTAGTAATAACTAAACGTTGCAGTATCAATTAAGGTGTCCAGCTCAAAATGTCAATCATTGGGTTGGCTCTAGACCATGGTTCAAATTCATCATAGTTTTTTACATTGCCGGTAAAAACAGCATATTATATTTGAATGTAGCCGACAAATTACAATCGTCAACCTCTCCAAAGAAGTAAAAACAGCATAGTAAATATGAATGCCGGGAATCATTATTTCTTCCGGGACCTCATTCAATGTTGATTGGATATCATCAATATTGTGAAAAATGGGTGTATCGATAGTTATTTGAATGTCATTCATTATAGCAGATGATAAAAATAAACGATATTTGCAAAGTATTATCAATCCGTTTGTATTATCGGATGTAAATCTAAAATAATATTTATATGAAAAAAACCTTCTTTCCGGCTGCTTGTGCGGCAGCTTTATTGTGTGTTTCTGTGGGATGTACCTCTCCGGGTGCATCGGGTAATAAACAATTGCCGGCCAAGGTCACTCTTACCAAAGAGGTCCTGATGGACAAGATTAAAGGCGGATGGGCCGGACAAACCATCGGCTGCAGTTTTGGCGGACCAACGGAGTTTAAATACAATGGTACCATGATTCAGGATTATGTCCCCATCGAGTGGGACGACGACCGCATTGCCTGGTGGTACGATAACTTTCCCGGCTTGTACGACGATGTATATATGGATCTTACCTTTGTTGAGGTATTCGACAGATTGGGGCTGGATGCGCCTGCCGATTCCTTTGCCATGGCTTTTGCCACGGCCGGTTACACGCTGTGGCATGCAAACCAGTCGGCACGCTACAACATCCTTCAGGGGATTATGCCTCCCCAATCCGGTCATTGGCTTAACAATCCTCATGCGGATGATATCGATTATCAGATTGAAGCAGACTATGCCGGTTTAATGACGCCGGGTATGCCTAACACGGCTTCGGCTATCTCGGATAAGATAGGACACATTATGAACTATGGCGACGGATGGTATGGCGGTGTGTATGTGGGGGCGATGTACTCGCTGGCATTTGTGTCGGACGATGTGGAGTATGTAGTTACCGAAGCCCTTAAAACCATCCCGCAGCAGAGTACCTTCTACCAATGCATGGCGGATGTGATTAAATGGCACAAGCAGTATCCCGACGACTGGAAGCAGACCTGGTTCGAGTGCGAGAAGAAATGGAGTCAGGATATCGGTTGTCCGGACGGCGTGTTTGTTCCGCTTAACATAGATGCCGTTATAAACAGTGCTTACATCGTGATTGGCTTGCTGTACGGCGAAGGCGACTTCTACAAGACGATGGACATATCCACCCGTTGCGGTCAGGATTCCGACTGTAATCCGGCCTCAGCTGCTGGTATCCTGGGTACCATGATTGGATACGACCGTATACCCGAATATTGGCGAAAGGGGCTTACTAAGGTG
Organism: Macellibacteroides fermentans; assembly: GCF_013409575.1. Lineage (NCBI taxonomy): Bacteria > Pseudomonadati > Bacteroidota > Bacteroidia > Bacteroidales > Porphyromonadaceae > Macellibacteroides > Macellibacteroides fermentans. Next base: position 1,002,600 of record NZ_JACCCY010000002.1, read on the forward strand.
GAAGACCGGGCTTTCTCTTATACCGATATCTCCCTGAATAAGGCTTATCAGATGAGTTTCGACCAGGCTCTTCAGGTGGTTCAGCAGAATGGTGGCTCTGTGGCGGGCGACAGTGTTACCATTGTTTGTCAGCTTCCCGAACCTGTACGTTACGAAAAGGCCTTCGAGAATCTGTATCCGGTAACGAAGCAGACTATCAACAAGCCTATCGATCAGGTGGGTGAAGTTGTTTTTGAAGGTACGGGCGTGGTGTTTAAGGGATACCTGCAGTGTGCCGATGCTACCTATGTGGGCAAGGCCGAGATGCGTATAGACGGTGAATTGGTGGAGACTGTAAACCTGCCCGCTTCGTACACTACCCGACGTAACGATCTTTTCTGGAAATATCAGCTGCCTAAAGGAAAACATACGGTTACCTTCAGCTGGCTGAATCCGCGAAAAGATGCTTCAATCAACTACACGGAAGCGGTCATCTATTCCGACTCTCCCAATAAGATTGTACATCAGCCTGCTGCCAAATAAGTGAGAACTTAATGGCATATAGGGTTGAACTAAGTTCAAGCTAAACCAGCATATGCAATCGCCCCCATGGACTCGTTTGATCGAGCCCATGGGGGCGATTTATTGGGCCCATGGGCCCGAGCTCCTTAACTGGGTACTTTCAACCTTAATTGATATAACCCTGGTTGTTAGTTCCTATTTATTTGCCGGTAATTAGTACCGGGAAGGGAGCATTAAAGAGGTTGTTTTCTGTCCGGACCAGCACCCATTTCTCCCAAATCCGGGCTTGGGCAGAGTAGGAGAGACTATCTTCTGCCAGAACCCGATTTACGTGTTGCACCGCCCGAACGGTTGCTGCGGGTGTTTCCTCCACCGGAACTGGAACGGTTGCCGCCTGACGGTCTGCCGCCACCTGCGCCTTGTCGGCCTGCTCTTCCGCCGGATTGTGCCGGACCTTTGGAAGCACGTGGTCCGCTGTTGTTTGCCTTGGCCGAGGCGGGAAGCGATTTACCTATCCGCTCTTTGCTACCGGTTCCTCCCGATTTGGCAGTCCGGTTTGCCGGTTTAGTTTTCTGCTCTTTTTCCTGAGCTGAAAAGGTAAAACGTGTCTTCAGTTTCTCCGGAGCAGCTGCCTTGGGTGTATCGGCTTTCCGCACGGAGGTCGCCTGTTTCTTCTTTGCCGGAGCAGCCGTTTCAACGGAGTTTTCCAGCAATTTGTTCAAGGTAGCCAGCTCTTCATCCGAAAGGAAACGCCATTCTCCCGAAGGAAGCTTATCCAGACGGATGTTCATAATGCGGGTACGCTTCAGCTTTATTACCTCGTATCCAAGAGCCTCACACATACGTCTGATTTGCCGGTTCAGTCCCTGTGTGATGGTAATCTGGAACCTTGTGTCGGTTTCCTGTACCATCTTGCACTTTTTTGTAATTGTACCCAGGATAGGTACTCCGTTGGTCATCCTGGTAATAAACTCGGGAGTGATGGGTTTATCCACCGTTACAACATATTCTTTGTCGTGATCGTTTGACTCACGTAATATCTTGTTCACGATGCTGCCGTCGTTGGTTAGAAGCAACAGCCCCTCCGAAGGTTTGTCTAATCTCCCGATATTGAAAATACGGGAAGGAAAGTTTACATAATCCACCACGTTGTCGCGTTCGGTGGGATCGGTTGTGCAGGTAATGCCGGGCGGTTTGTTAAGCGCAATGTAAACGGTCTCCTCCCTGCGTTTAAGAAGGACACCATCCACTTTGATACGGTCGCTGTAGTTTACTTTCGATCCGATCTCGGCAGTTTTATCGTTTACCAGTACGCGACCTTGTTCGATCATTGTATCTGCTTCACGACGGGAACATAGGCCTGACTCGCAAATAAGTTTGTTTAATCTGATTTCCATTTACTGTATAACTTGATATAAATATAGAAAGGAGACAAGAGAGGGAAATATTCCGCCGAAGATGTTACCCTTACGGCAGGGTATAAAAAAGAGAGAGGCAAAGCCAACTATCAATAATTGACTTTGCCTTTCTGTAGATACATAAATCGAATGGGTATATGTCATACCAATTTCGGACAATAAGGTGAACCGGAAGCCAGGGCCTCCGGTTTCAGGTTATCGCACCGGAATCTTGCAAATTCTTTTTTCATGACGACCACCGTCGAAAGGGGTTGAAAGAAACGCTTCGAGTACCTTTTTAGCCTCTTCGTTGCTTATAAAACGGGCAGGAAGCACCAGCACGTTGGCGTCGTTGTGTGCACGACCCAGACGGGCAAGTTCCGGTTCCCAGCTGATGGCAGCACGGACTCCCTGATGTTTATTAAGCGTCATGGCTATACCGTTGCCCGAGCCGCATATACCGATACCCGGATATACTTCGCCTGCTTCGATGGCATTGGCCATGGGATGGGCATAGTCGGGATAATCGGTGCTTTCGGCAGAGTTTGTGCCGAAGTCCTGCCAGGAAATACCCTTTTCATCCATTACTTGCTTCAGATACTCTTTCAGCTCGTAACCGGCGTGATCACTGCAAATTCCTATTTTTTTCATGCCAATAATTCTTTTACCTGCTTGTAAACGTTTGCTCCGGTGAATCCTAATTTCTCATCCAATACGGTGTAGGGTGCAGAGAAACCGAATGATTCGAGTCCCCATACCTTGCCGTTTGAACCAACCAGGCCTTCCAGATTAACCGGCAGACCGGCTGTTAAACCAAATACCTTTTTACCCGAAGGGATAACCGATTCCTGGTAAGCCTTAGGCTGACTGCGGAACAGGCCTTCCGAAGGAACAGATACGATGCTTACCTTGATGCCATCGGCACGAAGCAAGGCTGCACCTTCCACAAGGGTAGATACTTCAGAGCCGGATGCCAGTAATACCACGTCGGCATTGGCGTCTGCTTCAACAACATAGGCTCCCTTTTCTGCCTGAAGCGCTTCGGTGGCACGACAGTTTACGGCAGGAAGGTCTTTGATATTTTGTCTTGACAGGATCAATCCGGTAGGAGTAGCGGTGTTTTCCATAGCCATCTTCCAGGCAACGGTCGTTTCCTGTACGTCGGCCGGACGAAGCACCAACATAGAGTTGTGTCCTTTATGATTTTTCAGTTTCTCCATCAAACGGATCTGAGCTTCCTGCTCTACCGGTTCGTGGGTAGGACCGTCTTCTCCAACACGGAATGCATCGTGGCTCCAGATAAACTTAACAGGAAGTTCCATCAGGGCAGCCATACGGATGGCGGGTTTCATATAATCGGAGAATACAAAGAAGGTTCCGCAGGCAGGAATTACACCGCCATGCAAAGCCATACCGATACATACGCAGGCCATGGTAAGTTCGGATACGCCGGCCTGGAAGAAGGCTCCGGAGAAATCACCCTTTACAAAGGCATGTGTTTTCTTAAGGAAACCGTCGGTCTTGTCGGAGTTGGACAAGTCGGCAGAAGATACCACCATGTTCTCAACCTGGGTAGCCAATACGCTAAGCACCGTTGCCGAAGCTGTACGTGTAGCCTGGTTTGCTTTTTGTTCTACTGCACTCCAGTCTATAACAGGAGCTTTGCCGGAGAAGAACGTCTCCATCTTGGCAGCCAATTCCGGGTTTTCTTTGGCCCAGGCAGCTTTGGCTGCTTTCTTTTCGGCTACAATCACTTTCAGCTCTTCGGCTCTTTTGGCATACAAAGCGGCCACTTCGGGGAAGATTGCGAAAGGTTCATCTGGGTTACCACCCAGATTCTTGATTGTATTTTCTATAGATGCACCTGCGGCTGTTAAAGGTTGGCCGTGGGTGGATACTTTATTGGCATAGCAACCGTTGGCTGCGTCTACCGCTCCTTTACCCATCAGTGTGTTACCGATGATAAGAGTGGGTTTTTCTGTTTCAGCCTTAGCTGCTGTAAGGGCGGCACGGATTTCGGCAACATCGTTACCGTTTATCGTAATCACCTTCCATCCCCAGGCTTCATACTTCATGGCTACATTTTCAGAATCCACTTCGTCCACTTTCGTTGAAAGCTGGATGTTGTTGGAGTCGTAGAACATAATCAGGTTGTCTAGTCCCAGTGTGCCGGCAACACGGCCAGCTCCCTGCGAAATCTCTTCCTGAATACCACCATCCGAAATGAATGAATAGATGGTTTGATTCATCACCTCGCCAAAGCGTGCCTTCAGGAATTTAGCGGCAATAGCGGCACCTACAGCATAGGTATGTCCTTGTCCCAGCGGACCGGAAGTGTTTTCTACACCACGTTTGATGTCTACTTCCGGGTGACCGGGAGTAGGGCTTCCCCATTGGCGGAACTGCTTTAGTTCGTCTAACGAATACTTGCCTGTTAATGCCAAAACGGAATACAACATGGGAGACATATGACCCGGATCCAGGAAGAATCGATCGCGTCCTTCCCATTCGGGATTGGCGGGATCAAATACCAAAAATTCAGAAAACAGCACATTCGCGAAGTCTGCACCACCCATAGCGCCTCCCGGGTGACCGGATTTCGCTTTTTCTACCATGGACGCAGCAAGAATACGAATGTTATCCGCTGCCTTGTTCATAACTATACTATCGTTCATCTTTTTAAGAGGATTGTAATTTTTTGCAAATATAGACATTCTAATTTATTAATACCCTACAAAAGGGAAGATAACCTATAAACAAAACTACTTTGGGAAAGGTTTTTGGTTTTTATTGTACTTCTTCTTATGACTGGTTTTGCATATTTTTTAAAATTCTTTCTTTTTCTGAATTGTGTTTGCTTTTTAATTTGTAATATTGGACAGTTAATCACATACAATTTGGAAAGCCATGAAAAAGTTCTATTCCACCATTTTGTTTTTGTTCTTTATCGTTCTTTTTGCCGGTGCTGTTCTGGACGGGAAGACTCCCGCCAATTACTTTGCAGGTAAATGGGATGTAACCGTAGTGGGTACGCCTCAGGGAGACGCCCGACTGATTGTTTGCCTGGAAGAAAAGGATGGAAAGCTAACGGGGAAGATTGTAGATCCGGCCACAAATACGGAGATCAGTCCCATTTCCGACCTCACACAAGCAGAAAAAACGGTTACTTTCTATTTCAATGCACAAGGCTATACCGTATCTTTGCAGCTGAAAGAAAAAGATAAGAACAGTGTTACCGGCAGCATGATGGATATGTTTGATGCCTCCGGTACCCGAATCGAAAAAAAATAGACTATGTTGATATTGCTTTCTCCGGCCAAAACAATGACAGGTTCTTCGCCTGTCGCAGCGCCGGATAAAACAGTGCCCGCCTTCGAAAAGGAGGCTGCGGAGCTGGCTTTGTATTTATCCCAATCGTCCGTAGAGGATTTATCCCGTATGCTGAAAGTGAACACTACCCTGGCTGCCGGGAATTACCGGCGCTTCAAGGAGTTTCACTCCGCCGATGTTCCTTCGCTGCAGGCGGTGCTTGCCTATACGGGGATTGTTTTCAAGTATTTAAACCCGGCAGGTTTTACGGAAGCCGACTTCCGTTATGCGCAGTCGCATTTGCGGTTCACCTCTTTCCTGTATGGCTTGCTGCGTCCGCTGGATGGTATTAAATGCTACCGTCTGGAAGGCGATGTGCGGTTGCCCGAATTGAATGGGTTGACTATGTTCGAGTATTGGAGGAGCAGGCTGACCGACAAGCTTATCGAAGATTGCCGCAGTGCCGGCGGAATATTGGTGAACCTGGCCAGTGCAGAGATGAAGTTGTTGTTCGACTGGAAACGGCTTACTGCCTCGGTGCAGGTGGTTACTCCCGAATTCAGGATCCCGAAGAACGGAAAGCTGACTACCGTGGTGATCTACACTAAAATGGCAAGGGGGGAAATGTCGCGGATGATTTTGAAGGAACGCCTCGGCAGGGTAGAGGATTTAAAGAAGTTCTGCTGGGAGGGATTTATGTTCCGTCCCGATTTGTCGGATTCCAATGTGATGATGTTTGTGCAGGAGGGTGTTTGATCTGGAGGAATGGATGTCTTCGGATTCATAAATCTTCCTGAGAATAAAACCTGTGATTATTGTCTTTTTAGTTCGCTTATTGGGGTAAATGGATGGAATGTCCTACTCTAATGTCGTATACTTCCCTGTAATGATGCGGGTTCTGACTTCAAAATGTCCTATCAAATGTCCTAACCTTCTTAAATATAGTATGCATATTTAAATACTCTTATAAAAAAAACCGGAATTTAAGACTTTTCTGATGGATTGTGCTTGTAGGGAAATCCTACTTTGGTTCCGGATTTTTTCGCATTTTCCGGCCTGTTGGTTTCCGTAAATTCATTTTCGCTTTTGGAAGCGAATGGATGTCGGTGGACTTTGAATTACTTTCCGGTTGCAATGTTACGACTTTATATTGAATATAAGCCTATGATTTATGACTTATTTTTTAAATGTTTTCGCTTTGCAGGCAAGGGAGGTTGTATTATTTGGAACTATGTTCCACAAGATGAACCGTCTATAAACAATTAAAGGATGTCATCCCGACATCCCCTAACCAAACTTTGTTAACCTTAAATCTAATACTATTATGAAAAAACCACGATGCAAAGATACAGTTGTCTAAAGTGTTTGTCAAGTCTTTTATCTATAAAACATGTTAAACAACATATAATATTTGATAATAGGTGGGTTTAGAAGCGAATCAGATCTCTATTTTCTCGTCATCTTGGGTGAACTTACAGGTAATTATAGTATCTTTGGGCTTTGTGAAATGCTAAAATTATTCCCTATGTCAGTAAAACAGTATATTGAAACAAATAAAGAGCGCTTCCTCGGGGAGTTGTTCAGTCTGATACGAATCCCGTCCATTAGTGCAAAAAGCGAACATAAGCCGGATATGATTGCCTGTGCCCAAAAGTGGACAGAGCTTTTGCTGGCTGCCGGAGCCGATAAGGCCGTGGTGATGCCTACCCAGGGTAATCCGGTTGTATATGGCGAGAAGCTGATTTCGCCCGATGCTCCCACGGTGCTGGTGTATGCGCATTACGACGTGATGCCTGCCGAGCCGCTCGACCTGTGGAAGAGCGATCCTTTCGAACCCGAAATCCGCGACGGCCGTATCTGGGCACGTGGAGCCGACGACGATAAGGGGCAGAGTATGATTCAGGTGAAAGGTTTCGAGATTGCTTTACGCGAAGGACTGCTGGGATGTAATGTGAAATTTATATTTGAAGGCGAAGAAGAGATCGGATCGCCCAGTCTGGAGTCGTTCTGCGAAGCAAACAAGGAGCTGCTCAAGGCGGATGTGATTCTTGTATCGGATACCAGCATGGTGGGTAAAGAGACGCCGTCGCTTACAACAGGGCTGCGTGGACTGGCATACTGGGAGATTGAAGTAACGGGTCCGAACCGCGATTTGCATTCCGGGCACTTTGGCGGGGCTGTTGCCAATCCCATCAATATGCTGTGTAAGCTGATGGCCGATATCACTGATGCCGACGGACGCATTACCATCCCTCATTTCTACGACGATGTGGAGGATGTTTCTGCAGTAGAGCGCGAGATGATCGCCCAGATTCCTTTCGATGAGGCTGCTTACAAGAAAGCCATCGGGGTGGAGGAGCTGTTCGGCGAGAAGGGTTGGGCAACCCTTGAACGTAACAGTTGCCGGCCTTCGTTCGATATCTGTGGTATCTGGGGTGGCTATACCGGCGAGGGCTCCAAAACGGTTTTACCTTCCAAAGCCTATGCCAAGGTGTCGTGCCGCCTGGTTCCGCACCAGGATCATCATAAGATTTCCGAAATGTTTGAAAAATATATCGCCAGTGTGGCTCCTGCCTGTGTAAAGGTGAAGGTTACTCCTATGCACGGAGGCCAGGGATATGTGTGCCCCATCGATCTGCCGGCTTACAAGGCTGCAGAAGAGGCTTGTACGATTGCCTTCGGTAAAAAGCCGTTGGCTGTACGCCGCGGAGGAAGTATTCCGATTATCTCTACATTCGAACAGGTGTTGGGAGTAAAGACTGTCCTGATGGGCTTCGGCCTTGAGCAGAATGCCATCCATTCACCCAATGAGAGCTGCGAGCTAGAGCTTTTCTACAAGGGTATTGAGGCTGTGGCTGAGTTTTACCGTATTTATAAATAATTTCTATTCTATTTTATTGATTGTACATGCAAAATAATCCGATTATAAAACAGGCGCTTAACGGCACCGGAATTACAGAACTGAACGAGATGCAGCAGGCTGTGCTTAAAGCAGGCACATCCAGGGATATGATATTGCTGAGTCCCACGGGTTCGGGTAAGACCCTGGCTTTTTTGCTGCCATTGCTTTCTACCTTCACCAACGAAGAAAAGAAGATCCAGGCGCTTATCATCGCTCCCTCACGCGAACTGGCCCTGCAGATTGAGAGTGTGTTCCGTTCGTTGGGTTCGGGCTATAAAGTGAACTGCTGCTATGGCGGTCACCCGATGCGGACCGAGAAGAAGAGTCTGGAGCATCCTCCCACGTTGCTGATCGGAACACCGGGACGTCTGGTGGATCATATCGAACGGGGTAACGTAGACCTGGAGACGGTGCGTACCCTGATTCTGGATGAGTTTGATAAATCCCTCGAACTTGGATTCACCGAAGAGATGAAGGTGATTCTCTCGCATCTCCCCAGGGTGAAGAGACGGGTACTTACTTCCGCCACTTCCGCTATTGAGATTCCTGCATTTACGGGTATTACAGAGCCGGTGAGACTCTCATTTCTGGAGGATAAGAAGAAGGAGGAGGGGCAGCTTTCCATTCGTCTGGTACGTTCGCCTATCAAAGATAAACTGGATACCCTGTACCGCCTGCTGGGCGAACTGAACGGCGAATCTGCGCTGGTGTTCTGTAACTTACGCGAAGCGGTGGAACGCGTGAAAGATTACCTGGGAAGTCAGGGTGTTGAAGCCGGTATGTTTCATGGTGGCATGGAGCAGCTGGACCGCGAGCGTGAACTTTCCTTTTTCCGCAACGGAAGTACCACGGTGTTTGTGTCTACCGATCTGGCGGCCCGTGGACTGGATATTCAGGAGGTGAAGCATGTAATCCACTATCACTTGCCGGTAAATGAAGAGGCCTATGTGCATCGCAACGGCCGAACGGCCCGTATGCATGCAACAGGCAATGCCTGGCTGATATTGAACGATGTGGAAACGGTACCCGAGTATATTGTACAGGAGCCCGAAGAGTATTACCTTCCTTCTAAGGTGAAGGAGCCGGTACGTCCGGAATGGGTTACTTTAACCATGAACCGGGGAAAGCGCGACAAGCTTAGCAAAAAAGATATCGTAGGTTTCCTGTTTCAGAAAGGTGGCCTTGAAAAGGACCAGCTGGGAATTATTGAGGTGAAGGAAGGAAGTTCGTTTGCTGCTGTAAAGCGAGAAGCTTTCGCTGCGATGCTGGAACGGATCCGGAATGAAAAAATAAAGAATATGAAGGCAATCTTTAAATGATCGTTTATGAGCATATTGATAAAAGGGGCTTTGCTCCGGGGAGAGGTTACTGATATCCTGATTGAAGGAAAGTATATCAGGGAGGTGGGCCCATCGCTTACCGTTACTGCGGATAGCTGTCTGGATGGCACTGGTAAAGCTGTGATTCCCGGGTTTGTGAATACCCATACCCATGCAGCGATGACGCTCTTTCGTGGTTTTGCGGATGATATGCCGCTGATGCCCTGGCTGGAAGAAAAAATCTGGCCCAACGAAGCTAAGCTTACAATCGAGGATGTGTATTGGGGATCCCGGTTGGCTTGTCTGGAGATGATAAAAACCGGCACCACCACATTTTTGGATATGTATCATAAACATCAGTCCACTGCTCTGGCTGTGGAGGAGATGGGACTGCGCGCCACCTTGTGTGCGGTTGCTTTCGACCATTTTCAGCCCGAAAAAGCAGAAAAGGCCAAAGCATACATCCGGAAGAGCTTCGACGAGAGTATGGGATACAGCAAGCGGATCCGTTATGCTTTGGGGCCGCATGCCATATATACGGTGTCTGGCGAACTGCTGCAATGGCTGGATGAATTTGCCAATGAGAATCAGTTGCCCCTGCATTTGCATTTGTCGGAGACTGCAACCGAGGTGGAAAATTCGATCCGGCAGTTCGGCTTGTCGCCCGTCCGCTATCTGTATAAGTTAGGCATTCTGTCGCCGCGCCTCATACTGGCCCACGCTATCTGGCTGGATAGTGATGAAATCCGTATGTTGGCCGACCATGGGGTAAAGGTGGTTCATAATCCGCTGTCAAACATGAAACTTGCTTCGGGTATGGAGTTTAAATACAACGAGATGAGGGATGCCGGGGTAGTGGTAGGATTGGGAACCGATGGTTGTGCTTCGTCCAATAACCTGGATATGGTAGAGGCCATGAAGTTTGCCTCTCTGCTTGGTAAAAGCTGGCGGAAAGATCCGGAGGCGATGCCTGCGGGCGAAATGGTACGGATGGCTACGGCCAACGGTGCGCAGATTTTAGGATTGAACGCCGGCGAGATTAAACCGGGAACCCTGGCCGACCTGAGCCTGATTAATTTAAAGTCGCCCGCTTTCACTCCCAACTTCAACTTGGAATCGAACCTGGTATATGCTGCCAACGGAAGCTGTATAGATACGGTTATCTGCGATGGGAAAATCCTGATGCAGAATGCCCGTGTTGCCGGTGAAGAAGAGATTCTGGAAAAGGCAGCAGCCGTGGCATACGACCTGATGAAGAGATAGAGGCTATGACTTTCGACTGGATGGCGCTCTGGTATGCCATTCTGAGTGCTATGTATTGAAATTATGTTTGTGGTTTTCACTTCAAGAAAGTAGAAAAATAGAATTATGGAAGAACAGATGAAATTATACAACGAAGCAGCCGAATACATTGCTTCATGCATTGGGGAGACTCCCCGGATTGCTATCATATTGGGTAGCGGATTAGGTGCCCTGGCCGAACAGCTTACCGATGCGGTTGTTGTGCCCTATAAAGAAATTCCACACTTTGCCCGCTCTACAGCCGACGGGCACAAAGGTAATCTGATTTGCGGAAACCTGGGGGATGTAAGGGTGCTTGCCATGCAGGGCCGCTTTCACTATTACGAAGGTTATACCATGCAACAGGTTACCTTCCCCATCCGGGTGATGAAATTGCTGGGAGTGGAGATTCTATTGGTTTCCAATGCGGCGGGAGGTATCAATACAACGTTTAAGATAGGAAATCTGATGATCATTACCGATCATATCAATATGTTGCCCAATCCGCTGATCGGACCAAACAACGAGGCCTTCGGTACCCGTTTCCCGGATATGACACGTACGTACGACCGCGAGCTGATTGCCCGTATGGAAGAGATAGCCCGCGAAAAGAACATTCCCTTAAAGCGGGGTGTGTATGTGGGACTGACCGGCCCATCTTACGAAACTCCGGCCGAATATGCTTTTTACGGAAAAGTCGGGGGTGATGCCATAGGTATGAGTACGGTGCCCGAAGTTATTATCGCTCGGCACTGTGGTATCAGGGTGTTTGGGATGTCTGTAATTACTAACGAAGGCTATCACTTTGCCGACGATTTTGTGAACAGCGGCGAAGACGTTATCAAGGCAGCCAATGAGGCCTCTGCGATAATGACAACCCTTTTCAAGGCCCTGGTCGCCCGGATATAATATGTATACTATTATTTAATTTTATATACTACCATGAAAGATACGAGAAGAGATTTTCTTAAAAAAGGAATGGCTGCCGGTGTGGGTGCTTTGTTTATCCCAGAATTGGCTAAAGCTGCGGTGGCCAACCAAACCGCTGTGAAGGCAGCACCCCTTAAACTAAAAAAAGATGCTGTAATCTTGTTTCAGGGAGATTCTATAACCGATGCAGGCCGCGATAAGGCAAACAACCGTTGCAATACGTTGGAGCAACTTGGTTATGGATATTCCCTTTTTACGGCGACAAGCATCCTGGAAAAACATGCGGCAAGTCAGCCTAAGATTTATAACAAAGGTATCAGCGGCAACAAAGTATTTCAGTTACGCGAACGATGGGAGATGGATTGCCTTGCGCTGCAACCCGACGTACTGAGTATATTGATTGGGGTGAACGATTACTGGCATACGTTGAGCGGAGGTTATAAGGGAACTGTAGAGATCTACGAAAACGACCTGCGCGATCTGCTGAAATATACAAAAGAAAAATTACCCAACGTACGCTTCGTTATTTGCGAACCTTTTGCCTTAAAAGGCGGATCGGCCATCGAAAACGAACGTTGGTTCCCCATGTTCGATGCCTACAGGGTGGTAGCGGCAAAGCTGGCCAAAGAATTTGACGCCATATTTGTTCCCTTCCAGTCGGGATTTGATGCCGCCATGAAGGTAGCCCCTGCACGGTATTGGGCAGGCGACGGCGTACACCCCGATCTGCCCGGCCGTCAGCTGATGGCTAACATGTGGCTTGAAGCAACGGGATTAAAATAAAAGCATGCTGCAGACAACTTGCAGAAAGTGCGGAGTGCAAATATAGAAGTATATCTTTTTATAACTGGTTGATATCCTTGATGGAGTAAAAATGTTGTGAAAAAAATAACAAAGATGTTTGGTCAGTATTAAAATAACCTCTATATTTGCACCCGTTATCGCGAAAGTAGCTCAGTTGGTAGAGCATAACCTTGCCAAGGTTAGGGTCGCGGGTTCGAGTCCCGTCTTTCGCTCAAACAAAAGAGTAGCATGAGGTTACCTTTCAAAAAGTGTTGAAGCAGCCCGGGTGGCGGAATTGGTAGACGCGCTAGTTTCAGGTACTAGTGTAAGTAATTACGTGCAGGTTCGAGTCCTGTTCCGGGCACCACTTCTATGCGCAGGTGGTGGAATTGGTAGACACGCTACTTTGAGGGGGTAGTGCCGGTTTCGGTGTGTGAGTTCAAATCTCATCCTGCGTACTGCGAAAGCAGGCTACTCTAGGTGGGTGGTCTGCTTTTGTTATTTAGCTCCTTTTCTATACGTGATGCTAGTCTGGAAAATGAGATAAATATGTTTTTATTAGGGTAAAAAGTTGCGTAAGCTGAAAACTATGATTAACTTTGCGCCCTGATTATGAGAGATTATATCGAATAGTTGCAAGTAATATAAAAAATAAAGGAAGATAGCGATGTCTAAGATTTGTCAAATTACCGGAAAAAAAGCAATGGTTGGCAACAACGTTTCGCACTCTAAAAGGAGAACGAAGCGTAAGTTTGATGTTAACCTGTTCACAAAAAAGTTCTACTGGGTAGAGCAAGATTGTTGGGTTAGCCTGAATATTTCAGCCGCAGGCTTGCGTACTATCAATAAGATAGGATTGGATGAAGCAATTAAAAAAGCTGCTGAAAAAGGTTATTTAAACGCTTAATTTGGAGGAAATAAGAAATGGCAAAGAAAGCAAAAGGAAATAGAATTCAGGTTATTCTTGAGTGTACTGAACACAAAGAAAGCGGTATGCCCGGTACTTCCAGATATATCACTACGAAGAACAGAAAGAATACAACAGCAAGAATTGAGTTGAAAAAATACAACCCAATCTTGAAGAAGATGACAGTTCATAAAGAAATTAAGTAATAGGAGATTTAAACAATGGCAAAAAAAGTAGTAGCAGCGTTTAAAAAAGGCGACGGTCGTACTTACTCTAAAGTAATCAAGATGGTAAAGTCTCCGAAAACAGGTGCATATACCTTCCAGGAAGAAATGGTTCCTAACGAAGCTGTAAAAGATTATTTCGCGAAATAATTGCACGCAAACGCATAAAAAAAAGGATGTCCCCCAAAAGGACATCCTTTTTTATTTTATTCCACTTTTGATCCGTTTGATTACCTTTTAAACGGAATAATTTCTTAATTTTGCTCTGTTGTAATTTTTGAATAATAATAACAGATAAATAAATAAAGAGCTATGAGATTCGATGTATCAAGTACTGCGCTACTTTCCCGCCTGCAGTCTATAAGCAAAGTAATTGCGTCTAAAAATTCTTTGCCAATACTGGACAGCTTCCTTTTCAACCTGGAAGGAAATAAATTAACAATGACAGCATCCGACTCCGAAACACGGTTGGTCACCTCTGTCGATGTAATGAATGCGCAGGGTAGCGGAGTATTTGCAGTCTCTGCAAAGATTCTGTTGGAGCCTTTGAAAGAGCTTCCCGAACAACCGCTTACGTTTGATATCAACGACGACAATCTGGAGATTTTCATTCATTTCCAAAATGGTAAATACAACTTTATCGGACAGAAAGGGGATACCTATCCGCAACAAAAGCCATTGGGACAGAACGTTGTTTCCATCCTTGTAGATGCACAGACATTGTTGAATGGTATCAGCCGTTCCATTTTTGCCACGGCGGACGATGAATTGCGTCCGGTTATGAATGGTATTTATTTCGATATCCATCCGGATAATCTTACTTTTGTTGCGTCCGACGGACATAAGTTGGTTCGTTTGCGTAATCTGTCTGTAAAATCGTCGGAAAAGGCATCTTTTATTCTTCCAAAGAAGCCGGCTAACCTGCTGAAAGCCGTGCTGGCAAAGGAAAGCGAAATGGTTACTATTAAGTTTGACGACAACAATGCTTACATCAACTGTACTAATTTTGAGATGGTTTGCCGTTTGATTGAAGGACGCTTCCCCAATTATAACAGTGTAATTCCTCAGAACAATCCTCATAAAGTAATTATCGACCGTTTGTCGTTCCTGAATGCTCTTAAACGTGTTTCGGTTTTCTCTAATCCGGCAAGTAGTCTGGTTAAACTTCAACTAAAGGAAAATCAGCTGAAAGTTTCGGCTCAGGATATCGATTTCTCTACTGCGGCAGAGGAACTTATCGCTTGTCAGTTTGCGGGTGTGGAGTTAAGCATCGGGTTTAAGGCTACTTACCTTATCGAAATATTGAACAATATCAATTCGACCGAAGTTGTGGTTGAATTGGCCGATCCTTCCAGAGCGGGACTTATCATCCCGGCCGAGAACGAGGAGAATGAGGATCTGTTGATGTTGCTCATGCCAATGATGTTAAATGACTAACAATTAAATAATGCAATTAAACTTAAAGAATCCGCTGGTTTTTTTCGATTTGGAAACTACAGGGATAAATATTGTAAAAGATCGTATTGTAGAGATTTCGTATGTGAAGGTTTTCCCCAATGGTAAGGAGGAGGTAAAAACGAGAAGAATTAATCCGGAGATGCCTATTCCTGCAGAATCTACTGCCATACATGGGATTACAGACGAGGATGTAAAGGATTGTCCCACGTTCAAGGAGATTGCCAAATCTTTGGCAGCACAGATTGAAGGATGCGATCTGGCAGGATTTAATTCAAACCGTTTCGATATTCCGTTGCTTGTGGAAGAGTTTCTGCGTGCAGGGGTGGATCTGGATCTTAATAAAAGAAAGTTTGTGGATGTGCAGACCATCTTCCATAAGATGGAACAGCGTACCCTGGCGGCCGCCTATAAGTTTTATTGCGATAAAAGTCTTGAAAATGCACACTCGGCCGAAGCCGATACCTATGCAACTTACGAGGTGCTTAAGGCGCAGCTTGACCGGTATCCGGAGTTGGAAAATGATATCAAATATCTTTCTGAGTTTTCCAGCTTTAATACGAATGTAGACTTTGCCGGACGCATGGTTTACAACGATAAAGGGGAAGAGGTTTTTAATTTTGGTAAATACAAAGGTCAACGTGTGGAAGATGTGCTTAAAAACGACCAGGGGTATTATGGCTGGATGATGCAGGGCGATTTTCCTTTAAATACAAAGAATGTGCTTACCCAGATTAAATTGAGAAGCTTCAATTCCAAATAATCAGCTTACACATACAGGCGGGTATATTTGATGGAAAGAACTTTTAGAGAAAAGAGGTTTAGATTATAACAGAAAAGCATGCTAAAAGGTAAAAAAATAATATTGGGAATAACCGGGAGTATAGCTGCCTACAAGGCTGCCTATATTATCCGGGCGCTTGTTAAGAAAGGAGCCGAAGTACAGGTTGTGATAACTCCCGGAGGTAAAGAATTCATCACACCCATCACGTTGTCTGCATTAAGCAGCAATCCGGTGATTAGCGAATTCTTTTCGAACCGTGATGGTTCATGGCACAGCCATGTGGATCTTGGCTTATGGGCAGATGCCATGCTTATTGCTCCGGCAACGGCTTCCTCTATTGGCAAAATGGCGAATGGTATTGCAGACAATATGTTGATCACCACTTATTTGTCTTGCAAGGCTCCGGTGTTTATTGCTCCGGCGATGGACCTGGATATGTTTGCTCATCCCTCAACACAACAAAATATTGAGAAACTACGATCTTTTGGTAACCATATCATCGAGCCGGGCGAAGGCGAACTTGCCAGCCACCTGGTAGGCAAGGGAAGGATGGAGGAACCCGATGCAATTGTGGGTGTACTTGACCGCTATTTTGATGGTTTGGGAAGCCTTACCCAAAAAAAGATTGTAATTACAGCCGGTCCTACATATGAAAAGATAGATCCGGTACGTTTTATAGGTAATTATTCGTCTGGCAAGATGGGATTTGCATTGGCAGAAGCCTGTGCAGCCCAGGGGGCCCAGGTTACATTGATAGCCGGACCGGTTTCCCTTAGCACCACTCATCCGGGCATACGAAGAATCGATGTTGAGTCGGCCGAAGAGATGTATCAGGCTGCAGTAAGGACTTTCCCCGATTCGGATGCTGCCATATTATGTGCTGCCGTAGCCGATTATCGCCCCGAGGTTCAATCGGACGAAAAGATAAAACGGGAAAAGACCGGCGATATCACCATGCATCTTGTGCCCAATCCGGATATTGCCGCCGCTTTGGGTAAAATGAAGCAGGCAGGTCAGCGTCTTGTAGGCTTTGCCCTCGAGACGACCAACGAAGTAGCGCATGCTACGGAAAAGCTTGAAAGGAAGAACCTGGATTTTATCGTGCTGAATTCGTTAAAGGATAAAGGTGCCGGTTTCCGTTGCGATACCAACAAGGTATCTATTTTGGAAGCCAACGGCAAACTGACCGAATATCCTGTAAAGCCCAAAAATGAAGTTGCAGGGGATATCGTTGAAAAACTGGCATCGTTGTTGAAATAAAAGCATGTATTAACGTATAGAATAAAACCGATATAGAATGAAGAAGCTGATGTATGTGTTTGTATGCCTGTTGCTTTGTTTTACAGCCGGGGCGCAGGAACTCAATGCCCGGGTCACGATAAACAGTGACAAGGTGCAGGGAACCAACAAACAGGTGTTTACAACACTGCAGACGGCACTTACTGAGTTTATAAATAACCGGAGGTGGACGGATGCCACGTTTGCCGTGAACGAACGGATCGACTGTACCTTTACGTTTATTATAAACGAAATGCCTTCCGAGTCGAGCTTCAAGGCCGAGTTACAGGTGCAGGCCCGTCGTCCGGTCTATAATTCGGGTTATTCCACTACGTTGTTTAATTTTAGAGATACCCAGCTGGATTTCGACTATACCGAGTTCGAACCGCTGGACTACGCGCAGAATACCTTGCAGAGCAACCTTACCGCCTCGGTGGTTTTCTATATCTATGTTATCCTGGGACTGGATTTCGACAGCTTTGCACCCCAGGGAGGAACTGCCTATCTGCAACAAGCGATGCAGGTAACCACCCTGGCTCAGTCGGAAATGGCCTGGAACGGATGGAAAGCATTCGATGGCAATCGTAACAGACATGCCCTGATTACTGCGCTGACCGACAATACCTCCGAGATTTTCCGGAACTTCTGGTACACATACCATCGGAAAGGATTGGACGAGATGGCTGCAAATCCGGATCGCGGACGCACAACCATCATCGAGTCACTCCCTGTATTGCAGCAAATACAGTCGGCACGCCCCGGATCTGTTTTACTACAGCTTTTTTCGGATGGCAAGCTCGACGAGGTGACAGGTGTGTACACCAAAGCCAATCAAACCGAAAAACAGGAGGGATTTAAACTCTTGTCGGCAATCTACCCAACGCAGACTACCCGTCTGGAATCTTTGAAAAAGTGATGCATTATGCTTAAGTCCTTATTCATACAAAACTATGTTCTGATCGATAGTCTCGACATAGAATTTGCCAATGGCTTTTCGGTGATAACCGGCGAAACGGGAGCCGGAAAGTCAATCATACTTGGAGCTCTTTCCCTTGTTTTAGGTCAGCGGGCCGACGGAAAAAGTATCAAGAAAGAGGCCGACAGGTGTGTTATTGAAGCCACCTTCGATATCTCGCTCTATCAGCTGGAACCGTTTTTTATTGCCAACGATCTCGAATACGATGCCCGGCATTGTATCCTGCGCCGCGAACTGTATGCATCGGGTAAATCCCGTGCATTTGTAAACGATTCGCCGGTAGGGCTCAATGTGTTGCGCAGTCTCGGTACACGATTGATCGATATCCATTCGCAGCATCAGAACCTGATGCTGGGCGATAGTCGTTTTCAGCTGGACGTAGTGGATGTGTTGGCCGACAACGAAATACCACTCATTCTATACCGTAAGGAATTCAGCCGTTACCAGTCGTTGAAGCGCGACCTGAAGGAGTTGACCGAGAAATCGCGTCAGAATCGGCAGGAGGAAGATTACATCCGTTTCCAGCTGGAGCAATTGCATGAAGCCCGGTTGACGGATGGAGAGCAGGAGATGCTTGAGCAAGAACAGGAAACCTTGTCACATGCCGAAGAGATCAAGGGTGCCTTGTATAAAATTACAGAATTACTTTCGGGCGACGAACAAGGTGGGTTGTTGCAGATAAAGGAGGCGTTGCAGACAGCAACCTCCCTCGAGCGCTTCTACCCCCAGGCAAAGGAGATGGCAGAACGGTTACGCTCGGCCTATATCGACCTGAACGACCTGTCATCCGATGCGGATTCGCAGAAAGAGGATGTGGAATTTAATCCCGAAAGGATGGTATTTGTAGAGGAGCGTCTAAATCTGATCTACACCCTGCAACAGAAACATCATCTGAACTCGGTTGCAGAGCTAATCGCTTTGCAGGAAAAATATACGGCGCAACTTCAGGAAATAGATTCTTACGATAATCAGATAGAAGCACTTCAGCAGCAGGTGGATGCAACATTCAAAGAGCTGATGCAGCAAGCCTCGGTGTTAAGCGAGCAACGTAAGATAGCCTCGTTGGGATTAGCCAGACAGCTGGTGGAAATGATCGCTCCGCTGGGTATGCCAAATACAAGGTTTTCGGTCGACTTTAAGACCAAGTCGGCTCCCGATGCCGATGGGATTGATGAGATATGCTTTCTGTTTTCCGCCAATAAGAGCGGCGACCTCCAACCGGTGGCCAATACGGCTTCGGGAGGTGAAATATCCCGTCTGATGCTTTGTCTCAAAGCCATGATAGCCGGAGCCACAGCTTTACCCGCCATTATATTCGACGAGGTGGATACCGGAGTATCGGGGGATATTGCTAATAAAATGGGGGATATCATGCATGAACTTGGAACCAAGATGCAGGTGATGGCCATCACGCATTTGCCGCAGATCGCTTCGAAGGGGATTGCCCATTATTATGTATTTAAAAAGGAGGAGAACGACAGAACCATTACCCAGATAAAGCAGATGGATACGGAAGAGCGTGTTATCGAGATTGCACGTATGCTGAGTGGGGCTGCCCTTACGGAAGCCTCTATGGCTAATGCCCGCGATTTACTGGGAGTGGATTAACCTTTTTATAAAATATACCATAACTATGGTATTGTTGAGTTCTGTAAAATTCCGACCTTTGTAAAAAATAAATAACGATAAAACATAACAATATGGGAAAGATTGCTAAACAATTGACTGAACTCGTCGGAAATACTCCGTTGTTGGAGCTTTCTGCTTTTAATGCGAGTAAAGGGCTGGAAGCAGCCGTAGTGGCAAAACTGGAATCATTCAATCCGGTTGGTTGTGTGAAGGAACGTATCGCCCTGGCCATGGTTGAAGATGCCGAAGCCAAGGGTATTCTAAAACCGGGTGCGACCATTATTGAACCTACCAGTGGTAACACCGGCGTTGGACTGGCTTTTGTTGCAGCTGTAAAAGGTTATAAGCTGGTTCTTACCATGCCCGAAACCATGAGTCTGGAACGCCGCGCTCTGCTAAAAGCTCTTGGTGCTGAATTGGTGCTGACTCCAGGTCCCGGCGGAATGAAGGCTGCCATACAGAAGGCAACCGATCTGCAGGCTGAAACCGAAGGTTCTGTAATCCTTCAGCAATTTGAAAACCCGGCAAATCCCGAGATACATAAAAAAACAACCGGAGAAGAGATCTGGCGCGATACAGACGGCAAAGTGGACATTTTTGTTGCCGGTGTTGGAACAGGTGGTACTATCAGTGGAGTGGGTGAGGCCCTTAAGGCACATAATCCCCATGTGAAAATCATCGCCGTAGAACCGGCCGACTCACCCGTATTGTCGGGTGGAGCCCCTTCGCCTCATAAGATTCAGGGTATAGGTGCCGGATTCATTCCTAAAACATACAATCCTGCGGTGGTGGACGAAATTATAACCGTAACAAACGATGCGGCCATTAAAACAAGTCGCGAGCTGGCACAAAAAGAGGGATTGCTGGTTGGTATTTCTTCCGGAGCTGCGGCATGGGCTGCTGCCGAAGTAGCTAAACGACCCGAAAACAAAGGCAAGCTGATTGTAACGCTGCTGCCAGATACCGGCGAACGCTACTTAAGTACCGTATTGTATGCATTTGACGAATATCCTTTGTAATTAAGCATAATCTTTACGTTGAAACCCCGATGCTGTCTAAAAGATGTGCATCGGGGTTTCTGTTTAAAAACCATTCTAAATCCCTAAAAACCTAAACAATCAAATTGGGTTACTTCCTTTTTTCAACCTTTGCCTGTACATTCTTTTCTACCTTTTTACCTTTGGCAGAGACCGAATCCGACGCATTACCTTTTTCTTTTCTGTCAAATGCGGGTTGACTCTCTTTGAGTTTGCTCAACTGTTCGGGAGTCAGAATCTTTTCCATTTCAGCCCTGTGTCGGGTGTTCATCTCACCGATTTTTTTACGATGCTCTTCGCGTAAAGCTTTCAGTTTGATCTTCTGTTCATCGCTCAGGTTAAGTCCGGAGAAACGGTCGCCCTTTCCCCTCATCCACGAACCCTGCATCAAACTATCTCCCGGAGCGAATCCCCGTCTGTGAGGTCCGAACTTCATGCTGTCGCCCGGAATGAAATCTCTGCCTCTATAGCGAAGTACATCTCCGTCGGGGGTTACAAATTCTCTTTTGCGAGAATCAAACTGACGAAGTTTTCCCATTTGAGGCATCATATCCTTCCATTTTTGCATCTGTTCCGGAGTGAGCAGTTCTTTAATAGCCTTCTGATGTTCGTCGGCCATTCCTTTCCATTCGCCTTGCTTGCTTTTAAGCTCATCCATGCTTTTTTTGAACTCTTCCATTTTTGCCTTGAATTCGGCATTCAGAGCATCCAGCTGCTTTTGTTGCTCGGCACTTAAATTCAGTTCTTTTGGTATTTCGGATAATCTTTTACGTTGGAGTTCCTTATTCTGAGGAGCCGCAAAGGCAGATAGCGAAATAATGAAAAGCGTTGCCAAAGAGAAAATAGTACACCTCATATATTTAAATATTAATGATTTATGACTCTTTGACAAGGCAATTAGTGAAAGGTTTAAGTGATCAACTCTTTTTAAATTAAAATTACAGAAATTGATATTTTGTAGTTATAATTCTCCGATACGCATAAGTACCAGTGAGCAGGCCTCTTCGTTTCGGATCCGTTTTTCTGTCAACATCTGTTCCAATTCAGGGTTTTCTGTACCCGGATTAAAAATAACATGATCCGGCTTTATCTTCAGCAGATAGTCGTAATAGGGTTGCTGATTGTCTTTACCCAGATAGATGGAAACTACATCAATGTGGCGGTCCATAGGAGGTTCTTCCAAAATCTCCATGTCTTGTATCAATCCCCTTTTGCGGCCAACCGGAAATACGTTGTAGCCCTTTGCCTTAAACTCGACTGAGGCTTTGTACGCGTATCTTTCAGGATTGGTACTTGCTCCAAATACAATTACGTTTTTCATATGCTTTTATTTATAACATTACTAGTATACTACTTTATTGACAGAAAGTAAATTTAGAAGATTTGTTTCAAACAAACAAATTGCAGATACAAAACCAGGGTGCTTGCAGAAGCTTATTTTGAAGTTTGGTTATAATTAGTATCTTTGTGAGGATACATGCAGATGGTTTTTTGTAAATTTAAATACTTTGATATGAAAACAATAACCTCTACTTCGTCGATGGATCGGACCAATTTTCTGATTACGCTGATACTTACAGCCTTGTTGGTTGTGCTTTTCTTCGCTATTCCCGATTTTTATCCCCGGCTGATCCTGTTTGCGCTGTTTTCTGTACTCTATGTGGTGATATATGGTCATATTCCCACCTCTTTCAGTCTTACGGAGGATAGCTTGGTTTTAAAAGCCCCTTATAAGAAAATCAGCATCCGCCTTAATGAAATAAGTGCCGCCCAATACCTTGGCAAGGGCAATGTATTTTCCATGATACGTACTTTCGGATGCAGTGGTATATTCGGTCACTGGGGTTATTTTTATTCACCCCGTATCGGCAAGGTAAAACTCTATGCCCGCAGAAACAATCATTGGATTTTAATACACACGCTGCACAAAGGAAAGTACATTATTGCTCCGGACGATCCCTCATTTTTTGACGAGCTTCAAAGCAGATTGCTAATTGAAAAGGTGGAATAATCCATAAAATAAATGCCCCCATGTTCGGTGTGTATAATCCGGAACATGGGGGCGATTGTTTATTTTGCGGCTAAGGCATCTGCCACTACTTTGGAAAGAGGCGTGGTGCTTCTGCCAAGTAATGCGGATAACTGACCACTGTTGTCAAACAGATCATCGTGGGATGCACTTACATCCCATCCTGCAATTGCCAGAGCAAATGTTTCCGGTAAACCTATGCTCTTAAGTATCCGGGCATATTCAGACTCAGGCAGGTTCTGATAAGGCAGCTCTTTCCCGGTCTGCTTCGAAATTTCGGCGGCCAGATCCTTCAGGGTGTAATATTGGTCGCCCGCCAATTCGTATACTTTACCGGCATGACCTTCACTGGTTAATACAATGGCTGCCGCTTCTGCAAAATCCATACGCGGAGCTGATGAAATCTTACCGTCGCCGGCACTTCCCACAAATGCTCCTGCGGAAAGGGCTCCAGCGATGGACGCGGTATAATTTTCTGTGTACCATCCGTTGCGCAGCAGCGTGTAGGGTATGCCAGATTCCTTTAGCGCCTCTTCCGTAGCCAGATGCTCTCCAGCAAGACTTAGCGTTGAATTATCGGCATGCAATAGACTGGTATATACAATCCATTGTACACCAGCTTGTTTGGCTGCATGTATTATATTGGTGTGTTGTTTTGCCCGTTGCCCGATTTCATTGCTTGATATAAGCAGTAATTTGTCAATTCCTTGTAAAGACAATGCCAGATTCTCGGATTGGTTATAGTCGAATGAGCGGACTTCCACTCCCATACCGGCAGCTTTTTCCGGATTACGCACTAACGCAACAACTGAGTCGGCAGACACTTTTTCTTTTAGTTTATCAACTACCATGCGACCTAATTGTCCGGTCGCTCCTGTTACTCCGATTTTCATTCTAACTCTTTTTAATGGTTACTATTCTCTTTTATATACTGAATTAAAATCTTTAGCCTATCATAAACTAAACAGATTCTTTTTGAAGAAGATCCGTTTTTTATGGTTAATTTATATAAAATGGATGTGTCTAAATCCCTTAATTCATATATTTGTTACGCAAAGAAACTAACAATAGTTTGTATTTGTAACAGGTTACGAAAAGGTAACATCAAAATAAGTGGTAACGAAAAAGTAACTATAATGGTCAAATCAGGTAAAAAAATAAATTGTCCGGTTACAGCCTCTATCGAACTAATTGGAGGTAAGTGGAAAACAATCATTTTGTATTCGTTATTGAGCGGCACAAGGCGTTTTGGCGAAATAGCGGTGCGCATACCTGATATTTCAAGGAAAGTGCTGACCGAACAACTTAAGGAGCTGGAGTCGGATGGGTTAATTTTGCGTGAACAATACAAGGAGATCCCTCCTAGGGTGGAGTATTCGCTTACAGAACTTGGGAAAAGTCTATCACCTGTGTTCAGAGAGTTGGAAATCTGGGGTACTGAAAACCTGTTATCAAAAGAATAATGCGGATGTCTTAGCTGTTTAAAGGCTTTCTCATGGGATCACTTCTCCCTCCTGAACTTCCATCGTAAGAATGTTTTCCACTAAGGCCATGATCTGTTCAACCTTCTCGGGCACTTCTATGCAGTCAGGATCTGACAAAAAGTCTTCCAGTTTTACTTCCCCTTTCTCTATATATGTTGAGATGTAGCGGATAATCATTTTATACTCCCTAAGTAATTCAAAATGTTGGTCGCTGGATTGTTCCGGAATAGTTTCGTGCGCTTTGTCAATCATACG
Source organism: Macellibacteroides fermentans (assembly GCF_013409575.1). Taxonomy (NCBI): domain Bacteria; kingdom Pseudomonadati; phylum Bacteroidota; class Bacteroidia; order Bacteroidales; family Porphyromonadaceae; genus Macellibacteroides; species Macellibacteroides fermentans. The sequence goes on from NZ_JACCCY010000002.1 coordinate 1,027,080, forward strand.
ATTGTAATCGGACTGTACAAGATGCAGTAACTCGTTTGCAAAGAATGACTTATTTCCTTGTAAACGACTCCTTATTTCCTGCAATTTCTCTGTTATATGTATTTTTATCATATAACAAAGATAAAATTAATAAATAAGTATTCCAAATCTTAATTATTTGTCTATTTTTACGCCTTTAAAACCATAATTTAACGTGAGTGATTATTTTACCTTTAAATTTTATGTAAGATGAAAAATTTAGCTTTTGTTACCGGATTATTTCTAGCTTCTATTTTATTTACGGGATGTGCTTCCATTTTAACTAAAACCACCTATCCAGTTGCCATTAACTCTTCTCCAGAAGGTGCCAATGTAACGATTACCGGGAAAAAGGGAACCATGGTTTACGAAGGAACTACGCCTGCCATTGTGAAATTAAAATCAAGTAACGGATTCTTCTCAGGAGAAAATTACATGATCAAGTTTGACAAAGAGGGATACCAGCCTGTTACCAGACAAGTGGGTTCTAAAGTAGAAGGATGGTATTGGGGTAACATCTTGTTTGGAGGCCTTATTGGTATGATTATCGTCGATCCGGCAACTGGTGCGATGTATAAGCTGGATACCGAGGCTGTTGATGTGAGTTTAGTGAAACTTGAGAAAAATGCAGAAAACCAGGTGAATATCAATTCAATCCCCGAAGATTGGAAAAAACATCTGGTGCTGATAAAAGAAGGTGAAGAAAAGAGCACTAAGTAATTGTACCATTTTTAAATAACAAAGAGGATTTCTAAATTAGAATCCTCTTTGTTGAATAGACCTTAAAGACTACCTATTTAATATGAGTATTAAGCTTATTCCACTCCTTTACAGGAGGAAGGATGCCCATCTCGATAACTTCATCTCTTAGTTTACACAGGTGTGTGTAACTTTCGCCCAGTTCAGACTCCTCTTCACTTGTTCCGGTTACCTCCTTATATGTAATTCCTTGTGCTGTAATCGTCGTTTCCATGGCCATGGTGATATGGCCGAATTTCCCGTCCTGTATATACATCCCGGCTGGCCATTCAAACGCGGCACCTCCCATAGCAGCTGCAATCATACAGATGGAAAGATAAGCCGGACTTTGAAATGATGATCTGCCTCTTAGTTCGATTATGTGCTTTCCTCCCTGAATGACCCTTTGTTTTAATTCATTCCAATCTTCGGCAGGCATTTCCGGAGTTCCGATCAGATCGGACAATTTCCGGTCTTTTATAAAAGTGGTAGATGCAAATACAGCCATTTGTTCTCCATGTCCGCCATAGGTGCGGCAATTATGTATTTCGGATGCCGGAATGCTAAAGTATCTAGCCAGTTCCGATTGAAGGCGCGTACTGTCCAGTGCGGCAAGTGTAGAAACCTGCGTGGGTTTTAATCCGGAATACAGAAGAGTAACCAATCCTGTAATATCAGCGGGATTAAATACAACAATCACATGTTTGACATCCGGGCAATAGGTCTTGATATCCATTCCCAACTGGCGTGCGATTTCGGCATTGCCTTTTAAAAGATCTTCACGTGTCATACCTGCTTTGCGTGGTGCACCTCCGGATGAAACGATATAAGAAGAGCCTGTAAGGGCTTCACGTATATCGGTTGTCCAGGTGATATTAACCCCTTTAAAAGCACAATGATTCAATTCTTCTGCTACTCCCTCCAATGCGGGACCAAAGGGATCATATAAACAAATGTTGGGAGTCAGATTCATCATCAGGGCTGTTTGAGCCATATTGGAACCTATCATTCCGGCGGCTCCGATAATTGTGAGTTTTTCGTTTGTTACAAATTTCATGTGTTTTACGATTAAATATTAATACTCATATCATTTAAACCCAACGCAAATATAGTACATATTGAGATAAAGTGATCTTCAAAATTAGTAATGTATTATAAGCAAAAGTTATAAATGAAAGAGGACAGTTATAATTGAGCAATCCCAATAGGGATCTGTAATATTGTCACCTTTATGTCCGGATAAAGCCTGGATTTGATAAGTACAAGTGATAAAATGTAAATTAATTCCCCTGATTTGTTGTTTTGAAATTGAAAATATGTAATTTTAGCGCAGGGGATTATATGTTGTTAATCCTGAAGAATCACTTTGTAACCTGGTGTTTATATGGAAAAACGAATAGTAGAATGTGTACCCAATTTTAGCGAGGGACGCGATATGTCGGTCATCAAACAGATTACCGATTCAATAGAAGGTGTGGCGGGAGTTAAGCTGCTGGATGTGGATCCGGGGTGGGCTACCAACCGCACCGTTGTTACTTTTGTAGGCGAGGTAGAGGCCGTTGTTGAGGCAGCTTTCTTGTGTGTGGTGAAGGCCGCTCAACTGATCGATATGCGTAAGCATCACGGCGAACATCCTCGTATGAGGGTGTGTCAAAATAGGCACACCCTCGTTTTATGCACAAAGGTCGAACTTTCCCAAGCTCGGCCTTTGCTATTTCCTAGAGTTTTTGTAACTTTAGGTTTTCAAAATTCATATGACAAAGTTACATTTTCGCCCGTATATATCCAACCAAACGCTTCTTTTTCCGAGCCGGATTGATGAAGATATTGCTGAAGATGACCCTGTCCGGGTAGTCAATGCCCTGGTTGACAATCTTGACCTTAATAATATTAAGGCTCTTTATAAAGAATATGGTCGTAGTCCCTATCATCCGCAGATGATGCTCAAGGTGATTATCTACGCCTACATGAACAACGTTTATTCCTGTCGCAAGATTGAGAAGCTGCTTCTTCGCGACATCCATTATATCTGGCTTGCCGGGTATGAAAAACCAGACTTTATTACAATCAACCGTTTTCGTAATCGGGTAAAGCATGAGATTAACCAGATTTTCACCCAACTAGTGCTTCTTCTTGCCGGTAAAGGCTATGTGAGTCTGGATGTGGAATACATTGATGGGACAAAGATTGAATCCAAAGCCAACAAATATACCTTTGTCTGGCGCAAAAGCGTGGAGAAGAACCGGGACAAACTTCTCGATAAAATAAGAATCCTGCTTGAACAGATTGATGAAACGATCGCCCAGGATAAAGCAGCAGAGAATCAATCCGTGGCGTTTACTCCGGCAGCCATCTCCGATCTTGCCCGGGAGTTGAAGGAGGCGCTGGCAGAGCAACCCGCAGCCAGGACCAGGGAAGAAAAGAAAGCCCGTCGGGCAAGGGAGAAAGAGATAAAAGAGTTAGAGAAGCACGGCGATAAGCTTGCCGAATATGACCAGCATCTGCAAACACTCGGGGATCGTAACTCTTATTCCAAAAGTGATCCTTCAGCCACCTTTATGCGCATGAAAGAGGATGCGATGAACAACGGCCAGACCAAACCCGGCTACAACTTACAAATCGGGACAGAGAACCAATTCATCACCGACTTTTCCCTGTTCCCCAACCCTACAGACACATTAACCCTTATACCTTTCCTTAGCTCGTTTTCCGGACGTTACAACCGGCTTCCCGGCAAAGCCGTTGCCGACTCCGGTTATGGATCGGAGGAGAATTATCGTTTTATGGAAGAACATGATATAGAGTGTTTTGTAAAATACAACTGGTTCCACAAAGAGCAGAAGCGTTCGTTTAAGAATAATCCTTTTCTGGTGGATAATTTATATTATAATGCCAAAGATGATTACTATGTTTGCCCCATGGGGCAGCATATGACCTTTGTGGGTAAGACTCATGGAAGGACAGCTAGCGGATATATTACCGAATCACATCGCTACAGGGCAGCAAGATGCGAAGGATGCCCTCTTCGGACCGGATGCTTCAAAGCCAAGGGGAATCGCTCCATCGAAGTTAACCGCAGACTCGTGGAATATAAACGCAAAGCCCGTGAGAAGCTGATCTCGGATGAGGGACTTGAACACCGATCCAAACGACCTATAGAACCAGAAGCCGTTTTCGGACAAATGAAATACAATATGGCATACCGTCGATTCCGTCACTTCGGACTCGACAAAGTCACCATGGACTTTGCCTTCTTTGCCATAGCCTTCAACATAAAAAAGATGTGTGCAAAAGCAGCTAAAGGGATATCAAAGGGCTTTTATAACAGGAAAATTACTCTGAAAACAGCGTTTTATGAGGTGATAAGCGATCAAAATCGAATCGAAAGAAAAATCAATCCAAAATGGGCGGCTTGAAGCTTTTTTGAAAAACGAAACAAAAAAGAAAGAGGATGTGCCAATTACTTTGTTTTGACACACCCTCTTATTCCGGTTTCGGGAATCTCGATGGATGAAACAGCTGCATATGCCCGCCGGTTGGCAGAGCGCATCGCAAAAGAAGCCGGTATTCCAGTTTATTGTTATGAATATGCCGCATTCCGTTCCGAACGGAAAAAGCTGGCCGTTTGCCGCGAAGGCGAGTACGAGGGACTTAAACCCCGTTTTGGTGTTCCGGAGCAGATGCCCGACTTTGGAGGTGAAAAGTGGACGGACAGGGTTGCTCTGACCGGGTGTACGGCTGTGGGGGCGCGCGACTTTCTGATTGCTATTAATTTCAATTTAAATACAACTTCTACGCGCAGGGCCAATGCGATTGCATTCGATGTACGCGAACGCGGAAGGGTTATGCGTGAAGGAGGCTCGCCTGTAGGGCGTATCATGAAGGATGATTTGGGAAGGGAGCGTTTTATCCCCGGGGCGTTAAAAAGTACGGCGGCAATCGGATGGTTCATAAAAGAGTATGGAATTGCACAGGTCTCTATGAATATAACCAATGTGGCCGTTACTCCGGTGCACGTTGCTTTTGAAGAGGTGGTAGCCAAAGCTGCTGCCCGTGGAGTGCGTGTTACGGGTACCGAAATAGTGGGGTTGATACCCAAATCGGTATTGTTGGATGCCGGACGTTATTTTTTACGTAAACAACAGCGCTCGCTGGGTATTCCGGAACAAGAAATTATTCGTATGGCTGTTCTGTCGATGGGACTGGATGACCTTAAACCTTTTGATGTTGATAATAAGGTGATCGAGTATATGCTGGATAAGAAAGAAGAGGAGAGATTGGTAGACAGAAGTGTGACCGGTTTTATTCTTGAAACTGCCAGCGAGTCGCCTGCTCCGGGCGGAGGATCCATTGCTGCCGTCATGGGTGCATTGGGTGCTGCGTTGGGAACGATGGTTGCCAATCTTTCGGCGCATAAACCGGGTTGGGACGATCGTTGGGAGGAATTCTCGGACGCAGCGGTACGAGGACAGGAATTAGTCAGGGAACTTCTTTATCTGGTGGATGAAGATACCCGTTCTTTCAATAAGGTGATGGAGGCATTTGGCTTGCCTAAGAATACGGCGGAGGAGAAACAGCTTCGTACAGAAGCCATTCAGGAGGCTACCTTCTATGCTACTCAGGTGCCGTTCCGGGTAATGAAGGCTTCCATGGCTGTATTTGATTTAGCCGGACAGATGGCTCAGACGGGGAATCCCAATTCTGTATCCGACGCCGGAGTGGGAGCTTTGGCTGCACGTGCAGCAGTGTTAGGTGCCTGGTTAAATGTGCGTATCAATGCAGCTTCCATCAAGGATCGAAACAGGGTGGAAGATTTGTTAAAGGAAGCTGCCGGAATGGCTGAGCTTTCCCGGCAAAAAGAAGATGCCATCCTTGAAATTGTGAATGCCAAAATATAGTGAGGATATGAAAGAGATGTCGAAAGAAGAATTCTCAAGGGCGATTCTTAAGGGTATTCCGGATGTATTGCCGCAACCCAAACCTTACGAAGAGACGGTAAACCATGCGCCCAAACGTAAGGATGTGCTTACCGAATCTGAGAAGGTATTGGCACTGAAGAATGCGCTGCGCTATTTCCCTGTCCGGTTTCATGCTGAACTTGCACCGGAGTTTGCCAGTGAATTGGCTCGTTTCGGACGGATTTATATGTATCGTTTCCGTCCGGACTATAAGATAACAGCCCGACCGATCGGCGATTATCCGTGTCGGTCCAGGCAGGCTGCAGCTATCATGCTGATGCTTACCAATAACCTGGATGATGCGGTGGCGCAGCATCCCCGCGAATTGATAGTGTATGGAGGAAATGGAGCTGCCTTCCAGAATTGGGCGCAGTACCTGCTTACTATGAAATACCTGGCAACGATGACCGACGAGCAGACTCTGGTCCTGTATTCTGGTCATCCCCTGGGATTGTTCCCGTCTCATAAAGAGGCTCCACGGTTGGTGATTACCAACGGGATGGTTGTACCTAATTATTCATCCAAAGATGATTGGGAGCGGATGAATGCCCTGGGTGTTTCGCAATACGGACAGATGACGGCGGGTTCGTTCATGTATATAGGTCCCCAGGGCATCGTACACGGAACAACCATCACCATACTTAATGCCAAACGGAAACAACAGTCAAAGGGAGCATCAGGGAAAAGTGTTTTGTTTGTCTCTTCGGGTCTGGGTGGAATGTCCGGAGCCCAACCCAAGGCGGGCACCATAGCGGGTGTAGTTTCGGTAATTGCCGAAGTAAACCCCAAGGCGGTCCAGGTTCGGTTGGCGCAGGGGTGGGTGGACGAGGTATTTACCTCGCTGGATAATCTCATCCCGCGTATCCGCAAGGCTATACATGATAACGAGGTGGTATCTGTTGCCTATCAGGGGAATGTGGTGGATCTGTGGGAACGACTGGCCCATGAGGATATGTATGTGGATCTGGGCTCCGACCAAACCTCGCTGCATAATCCCTGGGCGGGTGGATATTATCCTGTAGGGATGGATTTCGAACAGGCCAACCGCATGATGGCCGAAGAGCCTGAACGTTTTCAGGAGGAGGTGCGGAAGTCCTTACGCAGACAGGTGACTGCCATCAACAGGCTTACTGCCAGAGGAATGTACTTTTTCGATTATGGAAATGCCTTTTTGCTGGAAGCATCGCGTGCCGGAGCCGATGTGCTCAATGAGACAGGTTCGTTCCGGTATCCGTCGTATGTGCAGGACAGTATGGGACCTCTCTATTTTGATTATGGATTCGGACCGTTCCGATGGGTGTGTACTTCGGGAGATCCCGGGGATCTGGTGAAGAGCGACAGTATTGCCGCCCGGGTGCTGGAAAGACGCATCCCAACTGCCCCTGAGGATATTTTATCGCAGTTGGAGGATAATTTACATTGGATTAAAGAGGCAGGTAAAAACAAGTTGGTGGTAGGATCGCAGGCAAGAATTCTATACCTGGATGCCCAGGGACGTATTGAAGTTGCCAAAGAGTTGAATGATGCGATACGACGGGGCGAGATATCTGCTCCGGTGGTGCTGGGCAGAGACCATCACGATGTGTCGGGTACGGATTCTCCTTTCAGAGAGACCTCCAATATCCACGACGGATCTTCCTATACCGCTGATATGGCGGTACAGAATGTAGTAGGGGATGCCTTCCGGGGTGCAACCTGGGTATCTCTACATAACGGAGGTGGCGTTGGCTGGGGCGAAGTGATTAACGGAGGTTTCGGATTGGTGATAGACGGTTCTGCTGAAGCGGAACGGAGGTTGCGTTCCATGCTTTTGTGGGATGTGAGCAACGGCTTGGCCCGCAGGAGCTGGGCGCGTAACGAAGGAGCCATGGAAGCCATCCGCCGTGAAATGGCCTGTGTGCCTGATATGGTGGTTACGTTGCCTCATGTGGCGGACGAGGATATAATAAAGAATGCTTTAAATCTGTGATAAGAAAATCTGCTATATATGGAAAAGATACATCGGATTGATGCCGGACATTTGTCGGTCGACCTACTGCAAGAGATTATAGAACAGGGATACAGACTGGAATTGTCGGAAGATGCCAAAGCCCGTATTCTGAAATGCCGTGCCTATCTCGACAATAAATTAAAAACACAGGATGAACCTATATACGGTGTTTCCACCGGCTTCGGCTGCTTTTGCGATATCAGCGTAAGCAACGAACAGCTAGCTGTATTGCAGCGTAACCTGGTAGTTTCTCACGCTTGCGGTACGGGCGACAGGGTTCCCAACGAAATCGTGCGCCTCATGCTGCTGCTAAAGGTGCAATCCCTTTCTTATGGGTATTCGGGAGTGCAGTTGGAGACCGTTCAGCGGTTGGTCGACTTCTTCAACAACCATGTTTGTCCCGTTGTCTACCAGCAGGGCTCATTGGGCGCCTCGGGCGATTTGGCTCCTCTGGCTCATATATCCTTGCCTTTGCTGGGGCTGGGAGAGGTTAATTTTGAAGGAAAAGATGTCCCTTCGAGTGAGGTAAACCAGCGCTTCGGCTGGGAACCAATCACCTTGCAGTCCAAAGAAGGACTGGCATTGCTTAATGGTACACAGTTTATGGCAGCATATGGTTGCTGGTGTATCATGAATGCCAAACGGCTGTCGGCAGCAGCCGATGTAACGGCGGCCATTTCCATCGATGCATACGACGGACGCATCGAACCTTTTCATCCGGCGGTACATACTATCCGTCCCCATAAAGGGCAGATTGAGACAGCCCGCCGTATCCGCCAATTACTTGCCGGAAGCGAGATTATTTCCCGTAAAAAGACACACGTTCAGGATCCCTATTCTTTCCGGTGCGTACCTCAGGTGCACGGTGCTGCCAAGGATACCCTCGACTATGTTGAGGGAGTGTTCACGACGGAGATCAACTCGGCAACAGACAATCCCATGATTGTGCCCGACGAAGATCTGATCATCTCTGCCGGAAATTTTCATGGTGAACCCTTGGCGGTGGCTCTCGATTTCCTTGCCATCGGTATGGCGGAACTGGGCAGTATCGCTTCGCAGCGAATATACCGATTGATTGCCGGCAAGCGGGAGCTTCCGGTTTCCTTGGCCGGGAACCCCGGATTGAACAGCGGATTTATGATTCCTCAGTATACGGCAGCCTCCATTGTGAGTCAGAGCAAACAACTCTGCACCCCGGCTTCGGTAGACTCCATCGAATCGTCTAACGGTCAGGAGGACCATGTGAGTATGGGTGCCAATGCAGCTACGAAATGTTACAAAGTGGTTGAGAATACCGAACGTATTCTGGCCATCGAACTGTTTACGGCTGCCCAGGCACTGGACTTCCGTATCCCGTTGCAGACCTCCCCCAAATTGAAAAATATATGTGCCGCCTACCGCAAGGTTGTTCCTTTTATTGAGAACGACTGCGTGATGTACGAATACATGCGGGCAAGTGTCGAGTTTTTACGCAAGGAAAGATATATCGTGTTATGAGGCTATTGATAAAAAATATCAAAGAACTTTTTCAGGTAGAAGAAACTGCCGGAAGCAGATACAAACACCCGGATGTGTCTTTAGGGGAAGATAGTGCAGGCACAAAAGCAGATACAATTACTGATGCAAACGTTCAAGCAGTATCACTTGGAGACTTAAAGACAGGCACCATAGAGACGCCCGTTCAAAGTGCATCTTCGGGAGAACCTTGTGCCGGGACAGAACAGTTCCGGGATAAGGTTTGTGGAAAGGATATGGCGAACCTGCCTTCCATAAAGGATGCATTCCTATTGATGGAAGACGGCTGCATCGTAGCTTACGGACCGATGTGCGACCTTTCGGGAACAGATGTTCAGGCAGATGTGGTGATTGATGCAACCGGCAAATATGTTTTACCTGCTTTTTGCGACTCGCACACCCATCTTGTATATGCCGGAAGCAGGGAACAGGAATTTGTGGATAAGATTAAAGGACTTTCCTACGAAGAGATAGCCAGACGAGGTGGGGGTATTCTCAACTCGGCCCTTCGTTTGCATGAAACCTCCGAGGACGAACTTTACGATCAGGCCTTGGTACGCGTCAATGAAATTATCGGTATGGGAACGGGTGCTGTGGAGATTAAAAGCGGATATGGACTGAATACCGGAGACGAGCTGAAGATGTTGCGGGTGATACGTCGATTGAAGGAAACCACCCCTCTAACCATCCGTGCCACATTCCTGGGTGCCCATGCCGTGCCTGCGGCTTATAAAGGCAGACAACCTGAATATGTGGATCTGATTGTGAACGAAATGATTCCAGCTGTGGGGCAGGAAGGGCTGGCCGAATTTGTGGATTGCTTTTGCGACAAGGGCTTTTTTACCTGTGCAGAGACTGAACGAATACTCGAAGCAGGTGCCCGATATGGCCTACGTCCGAAGATTCACGCCAATGAACTGGCTCTTTCGGGAGGGATACAGGTAGGAGTGAAGCATAATGCCCTTTCGGTGGATCACCTGGAGTTTACCGAAGATGCAGAGATCGAGGCATTAAAAGGAAGTGTAACTATGCCTACCTTATTGCCCGGTGCGGCATTCTTCTTAGGAATGAAGTATCCACCTGCTCGAAAGATGATAGACAGCGGATTGCCCGTTGCCTTGGCATCCGACTATAATCCGGGATCGTCTCCATCGGGCAACATGAAGTTCATCCTCTCCTTGGCGACCATTATCATGAAGCTTACCCCCGAAGAGGCTGTCAATGCCGCAACCCTCAACAGCGCTTATGCCATGGGGATTAGTGACAGTCATGGTTCCATCGGTACGGGAAAGCGTGCCAATGTGCTTATAACTAAAGAAATTTCATCACTTTGGTATCTCCCGTATGCCTATACTTCCAACCTGATTGACTCCGTCATTCTGGGAGGCAAAGTGGTAAGCAGAGGATAGGAATGATATAAACTGAAAGAAATGTCATTGATAATAAGAGAGTCTCTCCGGTGCTATTGCATTGGAGAGACTCTCTTATATATAAACCACTTTACGAATCAATGAAATGAGCATTCCGGTTAGTTATAACATTAAAGTCCCATTAAAATTTAAATTATGGACATTTATAAATGTCTCACAGTCTACCATCTTTCGTTTAGGAGGGAACTTTATTTCTGGTTTCTAAGATACTGTATGCCGAAGAGTTTATTTTATAATGCACACAATCTTTAGATGTTTAACTTTCAAAAGAACACTCGTTATACTGATGAATATCACTAGTGTACCATAAAAATCTAATCGCTAATAATTGAGCAAATTGGATTTAAAATTACCCTTGGATTTCACCATTTTACGAAATAGAAATATTCTGTTTTTGGTAGTAAATTACTAACTTGAAAATTCAAGTTTGTTTACTTTTAGATTTTCCATTATCAGCTTATCTTGAATTATATATAAGGTCTGTTTAGGATTTTAACGGGGCACTAGCGGATGGATATAGTAAATAAAAATAGGAGGTCTCTGATTATTGAGACCTCCTATTTCTTTTCAATTACATGCGTAGCAATAATAAACTGAAAGCGCACATTGCGTTGACCTATTGCATTAATAAATGGAACCGCATTTGGTTTTGTCAGACTATTACTGTCTGGCACTAGTCGATCTTATCTCTTTAAAATCTTGAGCGATTCCATCTTATCGGCGGTATAAACCTGCATGAAGTAAGGACCGGCAGGCAGATTGCCTATATTCAGGGTACCATCGGTTACCTGTTGTTGCAGCACCTGTCTACCTAAGGCATTGTAAAGTGTTACACGTTTCGGAGCACTGTCGCTAAACTGAATAAAACCGTTTGTAGGATTGGGGTAGACCACCACAGGCTTCTCCATCGAGATAGGTTCGCTGTCCGTCAGCGTCTTTTTGCTGGTAAGCAATTTAAAGCTGCTTCCCGGAAGCGTAACATTCACCGGATTACTCAGGTTATCCACCACATACGATTCGCCGGTAAACAGATCATACCAGGTACCCGTTTGTGTAAAGGGCAAAGTTACCGATGTGGCAGAAGTGGTATAGTTACCCGCCAGCACCACATTCAGATCCGGATGCTGCAAGGTAATAAACCGGCCGTTGCTCCAATAACTTTCGCTAACCCGAAGCGTTTCGGTGGACGGATTGGCAAATACCTGCGGGAACTCGTTGCGCAGACTCAGTAAAGTGGCATAGGTGTCGGCCAGCTTCGCCCGGTCCGGATTCTCCAGGTAATCCCATCTCACCGGTTTTTTACCTACGCGACCGTTGTAGTCGATGGAATAATCATAGCCCATTTCACCAAACTGCCAGATCATTTTCGGTCCGGGTATGGTAAACAGAAAAGCCGCATTCATACCGGCTCTCTCCATCTGAACCTGTGTGCTGTTCTTCACCCCATCCACTCCGTAGGTCTTCGCCTTGTAAACGGTACGCTCTTCGTCGTGACTTTCCTGGTAGCCTATCATGCCCTTCAGATTCCACTGCCGGGATTGGGCGCTGAGGGAAGAGAAATCCGACTGACTGCTATACCCCATGATACCCTGACAAAATGCATTGTTGGCATTAGCCCACACCATCATGCCGTCTTGTACCAGCTCCAGCTCTTCGGTAGCAACACAGAAATGCTCCAGAATGGTATAAGCCTTGGGGTTGACCGACTTGATCTTACTGTTGTAATCTTTCAGTATGGCGATACGGCTGGCATCGTAATTGGAGGCCGTTTGCTCTGTGGAACTGTTTTGTGTGAACCCTTTGGACAGGTCGAAACGGAATCCGTCCAATTTATACTCCTTCAACCAATGTTCCAATACCCGCTTGAAGTATTCGCGCGTGCCGGAAAAAGCATGGTTGAAGTCATGGAACACACTGTAGGGATGAGGCGCTGTAACATTGAACCACGGATTGTTGGGAGCAGTAGCAGAACCTTCCCAATATAATTTGGCAAAGGGATGATTACCCGTGGCATGGTTAAAGACAATATCCAGAATCACAGCCATGCCCCGTTTGTGTGCCTCGTCGATAAACTCCTTATAATCGGCTTCTGTACCGTAGGCCTTATCGGGAGCAAAATAGAAACAAGGATTGTATCCCCAGCTGTCGTTCCCGTCGAATTCCTGTACAGGCATCAACTCGATGGCATTTATACCCAACGATTTGAGATAGTCCAGTTTAGCAGTAACCGCTTTTATAGTACCCTCGGTGGTGAAATCGCGTACCAGAAGCTCGTATATTACGAGCTGATCGGCAGGAGGAGCAACAAAGTCGGTCGCCGTCCACGTATAGCCGGTCTTGCCGGTCTGTAATATTGAGACTATCCCGTCAGTCTGATTCGGATAGCTTTTCAGATTCGGATACACTGAAGCCGGAATATAGGAGTCGTTAGACGGATCCAGAATCTTTTCGCAATAGGCATCCGCTATCTTCAGACTATTATCCACCAGATACTGGAAAGCATACTCTTTTCCCTTCTCCAGGTTGTTAACCGTAATCCACCAATAATCGCCATCCTTAAATAACTGCCAGGCATTGTCTTTGGTCCAATTATTAAAGTCGCCCATCAGGTGCACGTGACTTTTACCCGGGGCATAAAGAACAAGCGTTACCGAATTATCGTTCAGGTAATTTATTCCATCCTTCACGTTAGCCGGACGAGCCTGAACAACCGGAGCCGTAGGTGTAAATACAGATTCATTCAGTGTAACAATGATATCCGCACCACCGGCCGCTTTACCCTCTTTGGTCTTGTCGGCGCTGCGAAACACAAAGGCCAGCTTACTGATCTGTTCGCCGGCAGGTACCCCGTACCACGAACGTAAATCGGGCGAAATAGTAAGTTTCCACTTGTCAGAACCCAGCGAAGTAAGCTTATATTTGGCACTGTTGTCACCCCAGGCAGGCGCATATTTCCAATCACTTCCGCTGGTACTGAGGTTGGTAATAACACCGGTATGTGCATACACATCTCCGGTATAGCCCATCAACCCTTTATTGCCCTGCGTGGCATCAAAGATAATGTCTACTGCCCCTGATTCCGTAACAACCGCAGGTACGGTGGTAACCTGTGCATGCAGTACCGGAAACAAAAACAGAATGATAAATAAGGTGTGTAAAAATTTTCTCATGTGTATAATCTTTATTGGTTAGGAAAGGAAAGGGTATCCATAACCCCCCAAGGAGGATGAATACCCTTTCCGATTTTGTTACATAGTACTGATTACGGAAGCTTTTCGGTCCGGATAATCATATAATGTTTTGTAAGGTCGTTCAGCACAAGCAAGTATTCGCCACCCTTCTCGATGGGGAAGTTATCTCCGCCATTCGACGAAACCCCAAAAGGAATATTGTTTGTAGTTGTTCCAATACCCCAGTTGTCGGCCCAGTCGTTATCTGCACGGAACTTGATAGTTTTACCAGCAATCAGGTTGATCTTCTGAATCACCCAGATGTGAGGCAATGTTTCAACCATATCCGTATCCGAATCCCATCCGGTAGGAGTAGCATCACCAATCACACCGATCGTAGCATATCTTTTGGCAGTAGCACCTTCGGCATACGGAACCATTGTAAAGGTAAGATCGGCCAGATTTACAGTAAGCGTATAATAACCATCAGCAGCAGGAGCAGGGAAATCGCCACCGTCATTGTTGGCACCCATTAAACCAGCACCCTTATAGGCGTAGCAGGTATCCCAGTTTCCGGCCTGTGTGATAATCTTGAAGCCATCGCTTCCGCTCTTGAAGAAGCCGGTATAGGTATAAATCTTCTCACCCGGTTTACTGTCGGCAGCAAACATCGGCTGCAGGTCTTTGCCCACATTGGCCTTATCGTTACCCCAGCCGTACAAAGCACCACCTACAATATAAAGGGCATCCTTCACCGGAACTTCGGCTATATACGGAGTAAATGTAAAGGTTTTAACTTTCGAATATACAACAGGAACCGCTGTTCCGTCGCCACCGGTCGAGCTAACCACAGCTTTAAGACGCAAGTCCAGTGTAAGCGGCTTAGATTCGATGGTATAAGCCATGGCAGTGTTATTAAGCATTTTGGCTGTAATTACAGCTCTGTCGGTTGTAGAAGAAACCAATTCCACAGGCTCTTCGAAAGTACCTCCATGAATATCTGCCTGAACGGTATAAGTCACCGAAGCCGCATATCCGTATTCACCTTTTTCCCAAAGAACATAACCCACTTCGTCATTCAGATTGGTAGTTTCTGTAATTACAAAGTTCTCGGGTAACACCTTTTCAAGTTCGGGCGCGACAATATTGCTGAAATCAAGCATTGTCACCTTATCATCCTCTTCGCATCCGAAGAAAGATAAACAGCATAGAACGAGAAAGAATATATTAATTTTTTTCATATTTCTGTTTAATTTATAAGTTGTACAAGCCTTGATTAATAACCTTCATTCTGAATAAGGTTTGTATTGGTACCCATATCATCCGAAGGAATGGGGAATACTTTAAAGTAGCTGGCAACGCCGGTACCGGTAGCAGAACCACCCTTCCAGGGCCATACGTAATCGTTGGAAGTAAACTTACCGAAACGGATCAGGTCCGTACGGCGCTGAGCTTCGTAAAACAATTCGCGTCCTCTTTCATCCAGAATGAAATCAAGTTTAAGATCTGCATCGGCAATAACCGCCTTGCTGTCGTCTGTATAGGCTCTCTTACGCAAGTCGTTGATATACTTCAAAGCAGTGGCTCTGTCGCCGCCTGTTCCACCTCTCAACACAGCTTCCGCATAGTTCAGGTAAATCTCACCCAGACGGAAGTAGGGGAAGTCTACATACGCTTCGGCACTACCCGGATTAGAACCATCCTTGTTTACGTTATAGAACTTGGCAACAGGTATACCGTTGTCTTTAAACGTAGACTGATCCACAATCTCTACATTGGCAGTAAGTTCGGTACGTAACATGCTTCTGCGTGAGTCGAGAGTGCTGTTGCTTTCCTTTTCGAAAATCTTAAGCAACGACGATTTGGCACGAACACCCTGCCATGCACCCTTGGCATTGGTAGCCGTCTGCATGTCTGACGAACCCATACACAACAGGTAAGTCATACCACCCCATGTCATGGTCTGGTCGCCGTCGTAGCGGAATGGATGAATCATTTCTTTAGACAAGTGATTGTCTGCGCGGAACATATCGCCGTAAACCGGTTCTAGCTGATAACCTGCAGCGATTACCTTATTAGAATAGGTGATACACTCTGTATATTTCTTTACCCCTGCATACACTTCGGCATTCAGATACAATCTTGAAAGCAAAGCCCAGTTTGCAGCCTTGTTGGCATGACCGTAATTGGCACTAAAACCAACGGTAGGATCAAGCATATCGGCTTCACACTCCTTTAATTCGGTTTCGATGTAGGTAAACAATTCCGGACCCATAATCTGGTCGGGCAATACGTTACCAATCTTGCTGTTTTCAGTTACATGCGGAACATTTCTGTACAAGTCCAAAGCCTGTGTATAACACAAGGCACGAAGGTAACGAGCTTCGGCACGTAAAGTCTTAACTTTTGCAATCACATCAGCAGAGCAACCTCTGGCAGCCAGCTTATCGTCGGTTGTTTCACGAAGAAATGCATTCGCTACACTGATCTGATAAAACAAACGATAGTATGAACCTTTGATCCACGGACTTGAAGAACCCCAGGAGAGGATGTTAAAGTCGGGTATACCCGGGTCGTTCCATGCACAATGCGCTTCGTCGGAAGTCAGCTCCTGCATATTCCACAACACACGGAGGAAAGAAGCCTGGCTACCACCATCGATACCAACCACGTCCTGATCACTGTCGCCACCCGAGTTACCGCCAATTACAAAACCGGCATACAATTTGGCGATGCTTTGCTGGTAAGCTGCGATATCACTTCCAAATACGACTTCAGAAACAAGCTCATCTTTATCCAAAGGCACCGTATCCAGGTCTCCCGTACAAGAGGTGACACTTAAGGCAGCACTTACCAAGAAGGCGGAAATTACATATTTATATTTATTTGTTCTCATATTTATATCATATTAAAAATTAAGGCTCAAACCAATCATATATACACGTGGACGAGGATAGATATTGTTGTCAATACCGTTGTTGTTGAATTCAGGATCCAAACCGTCGTACTTTGTAATTACAAACGGATTCTGCACCGTTGCATATACTCTTGCTTTTTGATCTTTAGTAAACACTTTGTTGAAAGTATAACCTATCGAAATGTTGTCCATACGCAGGAATGAAGCATTCTGGATATAGTAGTTCGACAAGTAGCGTGCATTGTTGAAGTTTGTATATTCGGCTGTAGTAACACGGTTCTTCAGGAATCCGGTCTGGTCGTACATCTGCGAACCACCCCAAGCTTCACGTTGCGACTGGATGTTGTTGTAAGCATAGTTTCCTAAGCTTGCACGCAATGCGAAGGCGAAATCCCAGTTCTTATAAGACAGCTGAGAAGAGAATCCCATAAATACATCCGGAGCCGCTTTCTTGTAAGTGATCAGGTCTTTTTCGTCGGTCTTGCCGTCGCCGTTCTGGTCTACGTAAGCACCTTCTACAGGCACACCTTCCGGAGTATAAACCTGTTCGTATACATAGAATGAGTTAAACGGTTTGCCAACAGCATGAATCAAGGCGTTGAAACCTGTACCACCATCGATACCACCGTGAATAGCACCCACATAGTTAGGATCGTCATTCAAAGTCATCTTGGTGATCGTGTTCTTATTGTATGAAATATTATAACCGATGGTCCAGTCCCAATCCTTTGTTACAACCGGGTGAGCGTTGATACTGAATTCAACCCCTTTGTTTTCCAATGTACCTACGTTGGTAAGCAACTGGTTGCTGAAGTTGGTACCGGCGGCAACCGATACGGTATTCAATAAATCCTTTGTTTCTCTGAAATAGAAATCAAGGGCACCGGTGATGCGGCCGTTCAGGAAGCCATAATCCAATCCGGCATTCCAGGTAGTTGTTTCTTCCCACTTCAGGTTTTCGTCGTATGCCAACGGAGCGATCAGCGAATACTTGGTGTCGCCAAAGTAATAGTTGGCACCCGCCTTGCTGTACATATAACGAGCCATGTAAGGATAGTCGCTGCTACCCAGGTTCTGCTGACCGGTTATACCGTATCCCAAACGCAATTTAAGATCAGACAATGCATCCACATCCTTCAGGAAAGCCTCTTCGTTCATCTTCCATGCCAGAGCAACCGATGGGAACAAACCCCAGCGACCATCCGGGTTAAAGCGTGAAGAACCGTCGTTACGCAATGTAAATGTTACCAGGTAACGATTCAACAACGTGTAATTTAAACGACCGAAGAAAGAAATCAGGTAGTTTTCAGATTCGTATTCGTCGCCTTCCTTATAGAACTCTTCACCCTTCGATTGAGCGAAGGCAGCAGAGTAGGGGTATCTGTTTCTTGTGCTGTTATAGAAATGCTGCCAGGAGTAACCAGCCATTACATCAATGTTGTTGATGCCGATCTCTTTGGCATAATTCAGATAGAAATCAAGTAATGTATTCCGTTTAAGCTGATAATAATAGGTGTTTTCACCAAATCCCTGCTTAAAGTTACCGGAAGTATAGGTCATAGGAGAGTTGTCCGCAATAATCACATCGCCTTCACTTTTTGAAACGTCGTAACCCACATTCAGGTTAGCACGTAAGTCGGGCAAGAAATGCATACGATAATCGATCTGAGCGTTACCGATACTTCTGTACACGGTAGACTCGTCGTTACGCTGTTCCAACATGGCAACCGGGTTTGTAAGAGCGATATCTACAGGTTTGCCATCTGTTTTCATATAGATAAAATAGCCGTTTCCGTAGTTATTGTTATCCATATAAACAGGCTGAGTAGGATCAAACTGAGTAGCCATACCGATAGCACCCTGGTTGGCAAAACGGTTGGTGTTATAAACCCCCTTCACATTTAAGTTGATGTTCAACTTCTTGTCGAAGAAATTAGGATTGGCACTTAATGAACCCGTAACACGTTCGAGGTTGGAAGTCTTCAGGATACCATTCTCATTTGTATAAGCCACAGAAGCACGGTAAGGCATATTAGGAATTGCTCCGGAAATACTTACGTTATGGTCTGTGCTGTAAGCCGTTCTGAAAATCTGATCCTGCCAGTTTGTGCTGGTGTTACCCAAAGCCTTGGCCTGATTGCTTCCGGCACCGAATTTTGTAGTTACAAAATTGCGGAAAGTCTCGGAATCCATCACACTTACTTCGTTGTACTTGGTACTAACGGAGAACGAACCGTTGTAATCCACTTTAACCCGGCCAGTCTTACCAGTCTTGGTCGTGATGATGATTACACCGTTTGATGCACGCGAACCGTAGATAGCGGTAGCCGAGGCATCCTTCAGGATTGTAAATGTAGCGATATCGCTGGGGTGAACGGTAGCCAACGGGTTAGACATCCCGCTGATACCCTGATTGTCTACAGGAACACCGTCGATAACGATAAGCGGATCGTTGCTGGCCGACATGGACGAACCTCCGCGGATACGGATTGCAGCCGAAGCACCCGGAGCACCACCATCGGTAACAACACTTACACCGGCAGCCTTACCTACCAGCAGGTCTGAAGCCGAAGTAGCCATACCCTTGGTAAGTTTATCGGCATCAATAGCCAATACAGAGCCGGTAACGTCTTCCTTTTTAACAGAACCGTAACCAATAACCACTGTACCTTCCAGCATAACGGCATCTTCCTGAAGAACCACCATCAATACCGGAGCAGCCTTTACCTCTGTGGGTTTGTATCCTACAAATGAAATGGAAATAGTAGCATCTTGAGGAGCTTGAAGCTGGAAATTACCATCCAGATCGGTTACCGATCCGATTGTAGATCCTTTAATAACAACATTCGCACCAATAATTGGTATACCGCTGGCATCTTTCACATGGCCTTTTACAGTTATTTGCTGTGCAAAGACACCGAGGGAGAATAGTAATCCCATCGCAACAGACAGGATAATTCTAACCTTACAAGAATGAATCTTCTCTTTCATGCATTAGTTAATTTAAGATTAATACTCTATTTTGTGTTTAATTTTAATAATTTCACTCAACGATGCAAAAGTATATACACAAAACAGATTTATGGGTTAAATAGTAGGTTTAAGCCCTTTTATTCCATGCAAACGATGCCGCAAACGTTTGCATAAATAAGTAAATCTTGTTATAATTTCATAATAAGTTTGTCGGATATGCTAATTGTTAATTAAAAACTATTATTTTTGAGTAATGAAAAGATCCTAACAAATGAAAAAGCGGCAAATAACGATAAAAGATATAGCGAAATCACTTAATGTAGCACCCTCAACCGTATCCAGGGCTCTGGCCGATCATCCGGACATCAGCAAGGAGACAAAAGAGCTGGTTCTTGCTTTTGCCAAAGAGCATAAATACAAACCCAATGCCCTTGCATTGAGTTTGCGCACAAGCAACACCAAAACCATCGGGGTGATACTTCCTCAGATTGTGCATTTCTTCTTTTCATCGGTTTTGTCGGGTATCGAAGACGAGGCCGAAAAGGCCGGATACCGGGTGATCATCTCCCAAAGCAACGAAGTGTTCGAGCGCGAGGTGCGCGGGGCATACACCCTGCAGGAATCCCGTGTGTGCGGAGTGCTTGCTTCGGTGGCGAAAACAACCACCTCCTTCTCGCATTTTCAGGAACTGATAGACAGCGGAGTGCCGGTAGTGTTTTTCGACCGTATCTGTACCGGAATTCTTACAGACCGCGTGGTGGTAGACGATTATGCCGGTGTGCAAACAGCCGTGGAGTACCTTATTAATACAGGCTGCCGGCGTATTGCCTTTTACGGATCTGAATCACATATGCCCATTTCGCGCAACCGGCGCATGGGGTACGAAGATGCCCTGCGCAAACACGGAATATTTGTGGATAAATCGTTGATGACCATCTGCAATAATTACAAAGATGCCCTTGCCATCACCCCCTCTATGCTTAATTTGCCCGAGCCTCCCGATGCCTTTTTTGCCGTAAACGACGAAACCGCTCTGGGTATCCTCAATGTGGTGAAGGCCAAAGGGCTTAAAGTACCCGACCAGGTATCCATCTGCGGGTTCACAAACAATGCCATCGCAGAGATAAGTAATCCCCAGCTTACGTCGGTCGACCAGCACGGATACGAAATGGGGGCCACCTCCATGCGCCTGCTGCTCGATCACATCGAAGGACGGCGCGAGAGTGATCAGATTGTCAATAAGATAATCAAGACAAACCTGGTTGTCCGCGAAACCACCCGCTGACTTTTTTAGTCCGGCGGGCTTCGCTTTTCAGATTAATTCACTAAGTTTGCTGCGGTGAAAAAACTTAAAGCATCATTTTATGAAGAAAAAACCTTTTTTGAACTTCTGGCAAATATGGAACCTTACCTTTGGTTTCCTCGGTATACAATTCGGATTTGCACTGCAAAACGCAAACTCAAGCAGAATTTTACAAACCTACGGAGCAGATGTGGAACATCTTTCGCTCTTCTGGCTGGCAGCACCGCTAACGGGGATGATCATCCAGCCCATCATAGGTCATTATTCGGATAAAACATGGTGCCGGTTGGGCCGCCGCCGTCCGTTCTTCCTTGTGGGAGCCATCCTTACCACCATCGCTCTGGTGCTGATGCCCAATGCGGACCTCTTCTTATCGCCCGGAACGGCCCATGCCATCTTGTCGCCGGTATTGATCGGAGCCGGTATGCTTATGATTATGGATGCCTCCATCAATGTAACCATGGAACCATTCAGGGCCCTGGTGGGAGATATGTTGCCGGACGAACAGCACACCAAGGGATTCTCCATCCAGACATTCCTTATCGGGGTGGGAGCCGTGGTAGGCTCGCTGTTACCCAGTATCATGAATAACTTTTTCGGACTGTCCAACACCGCTGCTCCCGGCGAAGTGCCCGACAATGTGAAAGTAGCCTTCTACGTTGGGGCCGCCATCCTGTTCAGCAGTGTGATGTGGACCATCGTCAAGACCAAAGAATATTCGCCTGAGGAGCTAGCCGCTTTCTCCGAAAAGGAAACAACCTCCGAAGTAAAGAAAAAGAATGGTTTCCTCGAGATACTGCACGATATCAGGCATATGCCCAAGGTAATGGTGCAGCTCGGGATGTGTCAGTTCTTCTCCTGGTTTGCCCTCTTCTCGATGTGGGTTTATACCACACCTGCACTGGCGCAACATGTGTACGGCGTAACTGACCCCGCATCTGCGCAGTATGCGGTGGCGGCCGATAAAGTGGGAGAGCTCTTCAGCGTATACAACTTTGTGGCCATGCTGTTTGCCCTGATGCTGATACCCATCGCCAAAGGAATCGGCCGGAAAGCAACCCATGCCGTATGCCTTCTGCTGGGAGGCGGGGGACTAATCACCATGTACCTGTTTACCAATCCGGACCTGATGTTCGCCTCCATGATAGGTATCGGTATAGCCTGGGCAAGTATCCTGGCCATGCCCTACGCCATCCTATCAGATAGTCTGCCTCCCGCTAAAATGGGAACTTATATGGGAATATTCAACTTCTTTATCACCATTCCCCAGATAGTAAACGGCGTAATCCACGGCTGGATAGTAAACCACGTGTATAACGGTCAGCCAATCTACGCCCTTTTAACCGGCGGATGTTTCCTGATCCTTGCAGCCGTTTCGGTAACCCTGATCAAAGAAAAGTCCAAAGTAAAGGCTTGATTTATTATAGTTACACACTTAATTTTATACCATTATGAAACTATTTAGTATGCAATTTGCAAAAGTTTTGCGCGTAGATACCATTGTATGCGCAGTGATGCTTGTGTTCTCCTTGAGCGGCTGTTCCCTTTTTGACGACTCCGACGGAAAGCTACAACAAATCGGACTCGAGGAAGAGGAGCTGCACCTGTCCGCTGCCGCAAACGTATCGCTTTTAAACACAAAAACAACAGGGTGGGGCATCGGGTTGGTGAAAGTCATCGACGACGACGAAACCACCTATCAGAATGGATTCTATAGTAAGCAGGTTAACGAAAACACCTACTACGACTACTACGAAACCATGGCCGTAGAGTGGTTTGAAGTGAAAAAAGAAGACAACCGGCTGCAAATAAAGCTTGATGAAAACACTACCGGCAAACAAAGACAATTAATCATCACCCTAAAAGGAGGCGTTGGCTACAAATCCACCGATCTGGTTGTGTATCAAAGTGCGGAATGACGTAAATACTTCTCATGATAGAGAGCACATATTCATCCTTCATTACATTGGCTAAAAACAGGTCGAAGTTGTAAGGGTTGGCTTCGCTATAGGTCTTGATCAACTCTTTAAATCGAGACCTTTTCTTCTTTAATTCGTTCATAATTTCAATTAGGTTATACGTTTGTAAAAGCATATTTTATAAGTTTATTTTCAAAAAACGCACAAGGGTTCCCTGTCTTGAAATCAATTGATTTTAAGACTCAGATAAGTTTATTTGAGTGTTGAAATAAGCTTATTTTGAAGTGCAAATAAGCTTATTTAGGACAGAGTGGAAGCCTTGGTTTTTTCAGGGCTCTTCTAATACAGAAACGATGTGTTGCACCATTTTGGGGGTTAACCGTCTGTGCCCTTTTTCCCATCCTTCCTGTTGGAGGAGGTGGAGGAGTTTGGGGTTGGCGGTAATCCAGCGTTTAAGTTGTTTGGAGGCAGAGGCCATGTTTATATCCGGAGAGAACAGGGAAGATAGCTCCCCGAAACCATAACTTTTAATAGTGAACACTTTCATTTAAGGTTAAAAATTAAGTTTTAAATTATTATGCCATTATTATCAAAGATACATCTATTTCCTGATATATGCAACTTTTAGGGGTGTAAATATCTATAATTAGGTATGCTGTAAAGCATATGCTAAGTGGACATAAGTGGACACAAGTGGATTTGAGATTTCGGGGGGTGGTATATTTGTACTGTTGATCAGCAAAGCATTTATTTATAAACAATTAAAACGATAAAACGATGGCTTTACAATTTACCGTTGTACGACGGAAGGATATGAGAACGAATGCAGCCCTTAATCTTTACCGATCAGGGTAAATGATTAAGGGCTGCTATGTTTGAAAGTTGATAGTTATTTTATTTTATACAAATCTAAAGTTATAATTTTATTGATATCAGGACTTGCTTCATTTTGAACAAGGGTAAGGTGGTCATTGGTGTAGGTTTTAATTACCCAGGGCGCACCTCCCAAATACAATGCATCGCTGTTAAATGTGATGTATTTTCCTTCAATAGAAAAGGTAATATTGATGGCATCGTAATTTTTCCAATTAACGATTCCTTTTTGGGTGTCAACAAATTGAATACCTATATCCTTGCTTTTTGAAGTCCACGATTCGCAGTATCCTGCGCCACTCCATGATGTTTGGTAAAGGGCTTGAGGCGTTAATTCTTTTGTGTCTTCATCTTTGTCACAACTAACAAAACATACTAAAATAAGGAATAGCAATTGTATCCCAATTAAATTCTTTGTTTTCATATTTAAAATTATTTCATAATGATTTAATGTCCAGATAGACATTGTTATTTGTAGTTATAAGTAATTAGTGCGTATAAAGAATGCCCGGTTTAATAAAATCGGCTTTGCTGATTTTTCTCAAAAGCTTTGAATTATCTCCTGTTTTTACAACGATCGTAACAGAGTCATTCCAGTTTTGAAGAGTGGCTAGATTTGAAATATCGCACGATACCGATCCATAATCCGTTTTTATATTGGTCCAGTTTTCAGGAATATTGGGGTTGTAATAGAGTTGTAAAAGAAGTGTATCGGGATTTTGCAGCGCCTGATCGTACGAAATCACTATACCACCTACATCTAAGTAACAGTAGTATCCGTTTATTGAATCGCCGGTAATCGTGGCAGTACTCATAAAAGCCCGGAAGTTATCGTCATTATCATGGTTACAGCTTGTAAGGGCAATCAAACTCATTGATAAAGTAAGGATCGACAAAAATCTTTTTTTCATAATCATAATCACTAAATTTGAACAGATCGGGAATTGCTGATATGTTCAGATGTTGCTTACGAATAGTAAAGGTATAACTAATATTGAATGAAAAAAAGAATAATTATAAGAAAAATATTGTTTGGGAGTGACATTCTTCTTCATTCAAGACCGGGTTATATGTATAAGTTACAGGTTTAGCAGCAGGTGTAAATTATGAATCTTCCTTTAATAATAGAAGGACTTAGACCAATAATTTGCTTATAGTTACAGGCGATTTTTCTTGTATGAATTACTTCTTGCAGATTTTACCGTTTTGAAAGGTTTCGTTGTATTCGATGGTGTCGTTCCGGTCGTAGCGGATCCAGCTTCCGTCTTTGAGATCGTTTTTGAAGTGCCCTATTTCCCATAGTTGTCCGGTTGCCCGGTAAAATGTCCATTTACCCTGCAGCATGCCATTCTCGAAAGGTCCCTGGGCTTTAAGTTTGCCGTCTTTGTAATAGAAAGTAAGCTGGTTGTCTTTCAGCTCGTATATTTTCTGACCATTTACATAGGTGTCTTTTCCTAATTCCATCGTTTGTTTATTTGATATATCCGGTTAAAATAAATAGTACTGCATAACCCGAAGATACGGAACCGCCGGGTTACACAGGTGCTGATTAAGCTTGTTTCATAAAATCGAAGGCTCCTTTCCGCAAATTGATTCCGTATTCGAGCCATGCTTTGAGGCAGGCAAGGAAATTGGCCCACCCTTCGGTATTGCCAACCAGCCATTGTAGTCCGGCTTCGTTGTTTTCCATGGTACCTTCCGTTATGCGTACTACGGTAGAGGCATCGGGTGTTTCATCCAGGTGTATTTGTACGAACAAGGTTGTGCTGTTTTCGCCGTCCCAATAAAAGGAGATGTACTTGTCCGGGATTACGGTGCCAACTCGAATGGGTGCTTCGAAATCGAATTCGGGAAAGCACCAGGTTACCGTTACGCCCGTTTCCATACGTGCCGAACCTTTTGATATGAAGTAGTTCGACATCTGGTCGGGGTCCGCAATGGCTTCAAAAACATCGTGCGCCGGCCTTCCTATTTGAAGTGCCGCCTTTACTTCCAGCAGATTATTAGTATCCATAGGGGTTGTATTTATTTATACTTCAATAAATCCTGATTCACAAATATAACCATATATTCGGATTCACAAAATAGCTACCCTCTCCCTTGATGAATAAGGTGTTTCTTTGTTTGGCGAAATATTGTATCTTTGTGTGATTTCTATTTATGTTTAATTATTTAAGACCAATGGTTGGTTGAGGCCAGCTGTATTAAATTATGATTTGTATGAAAAAACGTGTATTGTGGTTGTTGTGTTTAATAGTCTCATTTGTGAGTGCCGGGGCGCAGACGGCGGATACTTTTACCAATCCGGTGATTAAGGGTGACTTGGCTGATCCGTCGGTTATAAGGGTGGGGGATACCTATTATCTGACTGCCACCTCGTCTGAATGGGCTCCATTTTATCCTGTGTATAAGTCGGCCGACCTGGTTAACTGGTCGCAGGTGGGCCATGTGTTCGATACCTTGCCGGACTGGCTGGTCTCTTCATTCTGGGCGCCCGAATTGTATTTCCATAAAAACAAATATTACGCTTACTATACGGCCCGCCGCAAATCGGACGGTGTTTCGCTGATTGGTGTGGCCACCAGCAAGGATCCTGCCAAAGGCTTCGAGGATAAGGGGGTGCTGATAGAGCATGGCAAGGAGGCTATCGATGCTTTTGTGTTTGAAGATGAAGGGGTGTTGTATATCTCGTGGAAGGCGTACGGCTTGGATAACCGCCCTATTGAGTTGCTGTGCAGCCGGCTATCGGACGACGGATTGAAGCTGGAGGGCGAGCCTTTTCTGCTTCTGCGCGACGACGATCGGATCGGTATGGAGGGGCAATGTATGTTTAAAAAGGATGGCTATTATTATATCTTGTATGCGGTTAAGGGGTGCTGCGGACCAAACAGCGATTATGCGGTGTATGCGGCACGTTCTAAATCAATCAAGGGGCCTTACGAGCTTTATCCGGCTAATCCTATCTTAGGCGGAGGAGGCGGTGTATTGTCGGCCGGACATGGTACGATGACTACCACTCCGGACGGGCGTATGTTCTATATCTGTCACGCTTACTTCAAGGGGGCCGACTTCTACAATGGCCGCCAGCCCATACTGCAGGAGCTGAAGGTGAACGAGCAGGGATGGCCTTACTTTGTGTCGGGCAGTTTTGTGGCTGCGAAACAGCCGGTTCCTTTTGCCGGTACGGTGCAGCAGCCTGTACGGGGCTTTGAGGATTCATTCGACGGAAAGGTGCTGAAGCGGGAGTGGACCTGGAATTATCCGGTGTCTGACGTGAAGCCGGTGCTTAAGAAGGGTTCGCTGCTTCTGAAGGGGATGCCCAAAAAGGGTAATGTGGATGTATCGGCTTTATGCCTTCGTCCGGTAGCGCCTGTCTATACGGTGGAGACCGAGGTGCTGAACCGTAACGGAAGTCTGAAGGGGGTTACCTTTTATGGCGACGACAAGAACCTGGTTGCCTGGGGTTGCCAGGGTGGCCAGTTGGTTCTGAAACAGCTGAAGGAGGGAGACGAGCGTGTGCTTGCTTCCGTGCCTGTGCCTGCGGGTAATGTGGGCGTCAAGATGGTGGTTACTGAGGGTTGCCGGGTGTCGTTTTTATGGCGCCATGCGGGCGGCAAGTGGAAGGCGCTGAATGGCTTCGACTCTGTTGATAATAGTTACCTGGTTAGATGGGACAGGGTGGCGCGTCCGGGACTTATCCACTGGGGTGCGGCAGCCGATTGGGCCGAGTTTGGTTTCTTTAAGATGGCTGTGCCTGAATAATGGGGGAGTTTTTCGTACCTTTGCGGCTTAATTGGTGTAAATGGATATGATAGACAAACAATATAAGTATCTGTTGCTTGACCTGGATGGTACGATAACAGATTCCATGGAAGGGATAACCCGTTCGGTGCAGTATGCCCTGGGGCATTTTGGTATCGATGTTACAGATTTAAATTCGCTGCGCCCGTTTATCGGTCCCCCGCTGAAGGATTCTTTCAGGGATTTTTACGGGTTTACCGATGAGAAGGCAGAGGCTGCCCTTAGTAAGTACAGGGAGTATTTCGCTACCAAAGGGCTCTTTGAGAACCGGGTGTACGAAGGGATGGATGCCTTTTTGGCTTCGCAGCTCAATAAAGAGCGGAAGCTGTATGTGGCTACTTCCAAGCCGGAGGTATTTGCCCGTCAGATTCTGGAGCACTTCAAGCTGGATGGGTATTTTACCTACATTGGGGGAAGTACCCTGGACGGGAGCCGTTCTTCCAAAACGGATGTGATCCGCTACGTGATGGATGTAAACGGACTGGACGATAACCAGGTGGTGGTTATGATTGGCGACCGCAAGCACGACATGGTGGGTGCCGGTAATAACGGGATCGATGCCATTGGCGTGTTGTACGGGTATGGCGACGAGGAGGAGCTTCGATCGGCAGGTGCCAGCTACATTGCTGCATCTGTAGAAGATCTTGAGGCAATGCTTACTTAGAACCGGAAGGTTTAGAGATAAAAAAATAAGGGTGAACCGCTGCTGGTTCACCCTTATTTGCAATACATCCTTTTACTCGTCTTTCTGACGCTCCACTTCGGCCAGAACATCTTTAAGCTGGATGCCTGCCTTAGCTGCTATTCCCTTGCCGCAGTTTTCGTCGGCTTGATAGAAGCGGGCGATGGCTCTGATCTTTATAAAATCGGGAACACCTTCCATGGCGGCTGCCACGTTGCTGTGGATGCGCTCTTTCTCGTCGGCCGGAACCAGCCGATACAGGTTACCAGGTTGGGTATAGTAATCTTTGTCTTCGCGGTGGTTGTAATTGAAGGCGGCTCCTTCAAGGGCCAATGCCGGTTCGTTGTACTGGCTGTTTTCAACCGGTCCGTCTAAGCTGTTGGGTTCGTAGTTTACGGTTCCTTTACCATTGTCGCCGGTGCGCATGGTGCCGTCGCGGTGGTAATTGTGGAACGGACAGCGGGGGGCGTTTACAGGCAGACTGCCGTGGTTGATACCCAGGCGGTATCTGGCGGCATCGCCGTAGGCAAACAGGCGGCCCTGCAGCATCTTGTCCGGCGAGTAGCCTATGCCCGGCACAACATTGGCCGGATTGAAGGCGGCCTGTTCTACGGTGGCAAAGTAATTCTCCGGATTTTTATTCAGCTCCATGATGCCCACTTCGATAAGCGGGTAATCTTTCTGGCTCCATACCTTGGTAAGGTCGAAGGGGTTAAAGCCGCAGATGTGGGCTTCTGCCTCGGGCATAATCTGGATGCACATCCTCCATTTGGGGAAATTGCCGGCGGCAATGTTGTTGAACAGGTCGCGCTGCGAATATTCACGGTCGTCCGCCACAATACGGGCTGCCTCTTCGTTGGTGAAGTTGGCTATGCCCTGCATGGATTTGAAGTGGAATTTCACCCAGAAGCGTTTATTTACGTCGTTGATGAAGCTGAAGGTGTGACTGCCGAATCCGTGCATCTGGCGCAGGTTTTGCGGAATACCGCGGTCGCTCATCAGGATCATCACCTGGTGCAGGGATTCGGGAGACAGGCTCCAGAAGTCCCACGCGGCGGTATTGCTGCGAAGGTTGGTTTTGGGATCGCGCTTTTGGGTGTGGATGAAATCCGGAAATTTAAGTGGATCGCGCAGGAAGAACACAGGGGTGTTGTTGCCTACCAGGTCCCAGTTACCCTCTTCGGTATAGAATTTGATGGCAAAGCCACGTACATCACGCTCGGTATCTGCCGCTCCGCGTTCGCCTGCAACGGTAGAGAAGCGCAGGAACAGATCGGTTTTCTTTCCTATTTTAGAAAAAATAGCTGCTTTGGTGTACATGGTGATGTCGTGCGTGATGGTAAGGGTGCCAAAAGCTCCCGACCCTTTGGCATGTACCACTCTTTCGGGGATGCGTTCCCGGTTGAAGTGTGCCAGTTTCTCAATCATCCAGGCGTTTTGTAACAGAGCCGGGCCGTGCGGACCCGCGGTTTGGATATTCTGGTTGTCGCCAACCGGAGCACCGCTCTCAGTAGTTAGTTTCTTTTTTCCTTCCATATTAGATTGGTATTACTGTTAGTGGCAAATATAACGAAAAGAGGGTGGATTAAAAACAAAATAACGTTAATATTTGCCTGAAATATTGCGTGTTAGCTTGTTGTAGAACATACTTTTGGAGGATGTAACCTCTTTGGGCGGAATATCTTTTAAACAATCTTAATTTTTTTGGCAGACTCTGTTTTTATCGTTAGATTCGTTTTTTTGAAAGTGACTAAATAAGACCTGTATGGAACATTTAAATTATGGAGCGGTGGGTAATTGCCGTACTGCGGCATTGATATCCGACAAGGGGAGTATCGACTGGTTTTGTTTTCCGGATTTCGATTCTCCTTCTGTTTTTGGCAAATTGCTGGATGAGAAGAAAGGGGGTAACATGAGTTTTATTGTGGGTAACGACTACCGGATCTCGCAGCGTTACCTGGAGCATACCAATATATTGTCTACCTTGTTTGAAGCTACCGAAGGGGCCTTCGAAGTGATCGATTTTATGCCCCGTTACAAGTTGCTGGATTACGACTACTACCTGCCCCCCGAATTGTACCGGCTGATACGGCTCAAGCGCGGTACGCCCCGCTTCAGGGTGAATTACAACCCGGCGCTCAATTATGCCCGGGGTGAAGTGGGACATAAAACAGGTCCGGAGTATGTGAAGACCTACGCCAAGGCCAACGAGCGGGATACCATCTATCTCTATTCGGGTATTCCTTACGATGTTATTTTTAACCAGCAGGAGGTGTTGCTGCAACGCGACGAGTTCTTGCTGGTGTCGTACAACCAAAAACTGATTCCCATCGATATGAACCGGGTGAACCTGGAGTTTCAGCGCACCCGGCTTTACTGGATGAACTGGACCAACCGGTCGAAGAAGTACACGGCTTTTAACGAGCAGATTGAACGGAGCATGCTGGTGCTTAAGCTGATGTCGTACCAGCGGAGCGGGGCCGTACTGGCTGCCCTTACCACCAGTCTGCCCGAATCCATTGGCGAAGTGCGTAACTGGGATTACCGGTTCTGCTGGCTGAGGGATGCCTCCATGTCCATCGAAACCCTCGTGAAGGTGGGCCACCGGGGGGCGGCCGAACGTTTTATCGCTTTTATCACCGGAATTCTGTATTCTAAATACGACCGTTTTCAGATTATGTACGGAATACGGGGGGAGAGGGTGCTTACGGAGTACGATCTGCCCCACCTGGCGGGATACAAGAACTCCAAGCCGGTGCGGGTGGGGAACGATGCCTATCATCAGATGCAGAACGATTCCTTTGGTTACCTGATGGATGTTATTTACCAGTATTACCTCTATTTTCCGGGTACGCTGGACGAGATTGAGGATATGTTCGAGGTGGTGAAGAATATTGTACGTACCGTGATGGAGGATTGGCGGAAGCCGGATAAGGGTATCTGGGAGATCAGGGGCGACGAAAAGCATTTTGTCTTATCGAAGGTGATGTGCTGGGTGGCGCTGGACCGGGCCGAAAAGATTGCCGTAATGCTCCAAAAGGGTGGGTACGCTGATAAGTGGCGTTGCGAAGCGGAGCTGATTAAGACGGATGTTTTCATGCAGGGCTGGAAGGAGGAGATTCAGAGCTTTTCGCAGACCTATTGCAATACCGAGCTGGACTCGTCGCTGCTTCTGATGGAGGTGTACGGCTTTATTGATGCTACAGACCCACGGTATAAGCAGACGGTGGATGCCATTTACCGCAAACTGATGTTTAAGGGGCTGATGTTCCGCTATAATAATGTGGATGACTTCGGTATTCCGTCGTCTGCCTTTACCATCTGCACCTTCTGGATGGTGCGGGCTTTATATGTTACGGGCCGGCAGGCTGAGGCGCTTAATCTGTTTGAAACGTTGCTAAGCTATTCGAATCACCTGGGGCTTTTTAGCGAGGATCTTGATTTTGATACGAAAAGCCAGCTGGGTAATTTCCCGCAGGCTTATTCGCATCTTGCGCTAATCAACACCGCCATGTTGTTTGGCGAGGAGAAACGGCTGTCTAAGTTTATCAGACCTTAAGGGGATCCATCAGTTGCCGGAGGAACGGAATGGTTTCCGGTTGTGTGCACAGGCAATAGCGGGCCACTTCGGAAATATTCCCTACCTTGATGGTATAGGCATCTGCCGGCAGTTCGCGGAAGGTGTCTTCGTCCGTTGTATCGTCTCCCATGGCAAGGATAAAGTCGTATGTATTGTTTTGCAGAATTCGCCGTGCTTCGGATCCCTTGCTGAAGTGGGGCGATTTGATCTCCAGTATTTTATTACCCTGCATAATCTGCAGGTTCAACCGGGCACAGGGGGTGATGAGTTCGTTGATGAGCTGCTGTTCGCGCAGGGAGGCCAGCCACCCGTCTACATTGCGGAAGTGCCATACCAGGGCTGTCTTTTTGATTTCAAGTTTGGACCGGGGTGTTTTGTCTACAAACTGCTGTAAGATACGCAGTATCTCGTCGTCCCATAACACATGGTGGATGTTTTCGAACCAGGTGCCGTTCTGCTTATAAAATGCTCCGTGTTCGGCAGCCAGACTTAACGGCAGATTCCCGAACCAGGCGTCGAGGGTGGCGTGATCCCGTCCGCTGCTTATCACTACATGGTTGTTCTTGTCGTCGCAAAGCCGGCTCAGCGTAGTGATAAGCTCGGTGGTTGGGATGGCATCTTCGGGTTTGCTCCTGAAGGGTGCCAGGGTACCGTCGTAATCGAGTATGAGCAGCCGCTTGCTTGCCTTCTGATAGGCCTCCTGAATCTCGGAAGTAATACGTT
>NZ_JACCCY010000003.1:300000-392500 GCF_013409575.1 Macellibacteroides fermentans
AACAAGGAGTTGTACGAATCGTACAGCTCCTTGTTACTTTACAGAAACCTGTAATCACTAGTGTCCGGTTAAGGACTTTAACAAACTCCTGAAACCCGCATTGATAAAGGCTTTCAAATACGTTCTTTAATTTTTCGATTTGAAAATATTGGAAATTACCTAGATTTACGAAAAATACCGTAAATCATGAATATAGGGAAAACCGTTTTCGCGCAACTGATGTCATTTTTACCGACTTATGAATTCAACAAGTGTGTTGAAAAGTACAAGGGTAACCATCGCGTAAGGAACTTTACCTGTAAGGAACACTTTTATGTGATGGGTTTTGCTCAACTTACCTATAGGGAAAGTTTACGTGACATCGAATCTTGCTTGACAGCGTTTTCCAATAAATTATATCATTCAGGCATAAAGCAGCCGGTTCCTAAATCCACATTGGCAGAGGCCAACGAAAGTCGGGATTGGCGAATTTATGCAGACTACGCACAAGTTCTGATCAAGGAGGCTCGACACCTTTATGAAAAGGATAACGAGTTCAAGCTTGATGTCAAAAACATGGTGTACGCCTTGGACAGCAGCACCATCGACTTGTGCTTAAGTCTTTTTCCATGGGCGAAGTTTCGCAAAAACAAAGGTGCTGTTAAAATGCACACGTTGCTGGACTTGCGGGGCTCCATACCCACATTTGTACATTTGACGGATGGTTTATGCCACGACGTCAATGTAATGGAACATATCGTAGTCGAGCCTGGTGCCATTTATGTAATGGACAAAGGTTATGTCGATTTCTTTCGGTTCTACACTATCATCCACGAACAACGCGCGTTCTTCGTGACTAGGGCCAAGGATAACATGGCTGCCAGAAGAGTGTATAGTCGAAAGGTGGACAAGACCACCGGACTCAAATACGATCAATCTATAAAACTGACAGGCTTTTACATCAAGAAAGATTATCCAGACTATTTGAGGAGGATAAAATATCAAGATGCCGAAACCGGCAAGATTTATGTTTTCTTGACGAATAACTTAGAGTTACCAGCCTTTACAATTGCTCAGTTATACAAAGAACGATGGAAGATTGAACTGTTTTTCAAATGGATAAAACAGCATCTTCGGATAAAAGCTTTTTATGGCACCAGCAGAAACGCAGTGTACACCCAAATATGGATAGCAATCTGTATGTATCTGCTTGTCTCAATAGTCAAAAAGAAAATGAAATTAGAGCCGCCGCTCTACACTTTATTGCAGATTTTCAGCTTGACTTTGTTTGAGAAAATGCCTATAAATGAGCTATTTATAAATACAAATTACAATTTAACCAGTCCGAATAGTTCTAACCAGTTGAATATCTGGTAGTTTTAACCGGACACTAGTGACCTGTAATATATTTGTAACATATATGTAATATTTCCTTCAAACCTATTTAACCCCATCTTAATACTCATTTTCTTACTTTGCATCAGAAATAAATCGATCAACGTGAGAAAGTTTTTTGAAAAAATAGTTGAAGGAGGATTACTGATAAGCGGGAGCGTAACCAGCCTCGCCATCCTTCTGATTATCGTTTTCCTTTTCAAAGAGGCTTCCGGTCTATTTAACAGTCCCGCTGTAGAAGAAGGTTATGTACTAGCCGTAAACAGCAGCAATCCTGTTAAACATCTTTCGCCGGAAAATACAAAACAGGTATTTGATTCGGAAATTACAAACTGGAGTGAACTTGGAGGCAACGACGAGGAAATTCTGGTTTTTCGTTTTTCAGACCTTACGAACTTCTACACAGAAGAAGAACTTGGGGCCGAGTTTGAATTTGTGCCCGACAAGATCAACGAGCTCGTTCAAAAGGAAAAAGGAATTGTTGCATTCTTCCCCGAAATGTATCTTGCCAAAGATTTCAAGGGAACTGTAATTTCAAAGGACCCGATCCGACCGGGAGAATTTTTTGGTGGCACCCAGTGGTATCCCACTGCAACACCATCTCCCATATTCGGACTGATTCCATTGTTATTGGGAACTCTGTTGGTTAGCTTCGGAGCAATCATCCTATCCTTACCGTTCGGTGTGGCCGTTGCCATATACCTTGCCGAAATAGCCAATTTCAAGACACGCCAATTCCTCAAACCTGTAATTGAGCTTTTAGCAGGGATTCCATCCGTTGTTTACGGATTCTTCGGGTTGGTTGTTATCGTTCCGTTGATACAGAAAGGGTTTAACCTCCCTGTTGGCGAAACGGCTTTTGCCGGTAGCGTTGTACTTGCCATCATGGCCTTGCCTACGATCATCACAGTTGCTGAAGACGCAATGCGCACCACTCCCCGCGCCATGAAGGAGGCGAGTCTGGCGCTCGGAGCCACCCAATGGCAGACAATCTATAAAGTAATAATCCCCTATTCCAGTTCCGGAATCACATCTGCGGTTGTATTGGGAATCGGGCGTGCCATCGGTGAAACAATGGCAGTATTGATGGTTACAGGAAATGCAGCCATTATCCCGACTTCATTCTTTGAACCTGTACGAACCATTCCTGCAACCATTGCTGCAGAACTCGGAGAAGCTCCGGCAGGTGGTGCCCACTATGAATCGCTGTTCCTGCTTGGTGCCGTACTGTTCATGATTACACTGGTGCTCAGTATCGCTGTTGAATATATCTCATCCAAGAAAAAAATATAATTACATATGACTCCTATAGAAAAATTGGGCAATGTGAATAACAGGAAACGATGGTCGCAAAAAATTGCTTTCGGATTCTTTACCTCACTTAGCTATTTGGTTGTTCTCATTCTGTTTGTCATACTCGGCTTTATCATCATTAAAGGTGCCAGTGTGATTAGTTGGGATTTCCTAACCAAATCACCCGAGGAAGGTATGACTTCCGGAGGTATCTATCCCGCCATCGTGGGAACATTATATCTGGTATTGGGAAGCAGTCTGATCAGTTTCCCCATTGGAGTAATGAGTGGGATCTTCATGAATGAATATGCAACAAACGGTAAAATAACCAAATTCATACGAATCATGACCAATAACCTCAGCGGTGTACCCTCTGTTGTATTTGGTTTATTCGGGATGGCACTATTTGTAAATACTTTGGGATTTGGCGACTCAATCATCGCCGGATCGCTTACCCTTGCTCTATTGTCTCTACCGTTGGTAATACGTACCACCGAAGAAGCGTTGAAAAGTATTGACGATTCATTCCGTCACGGCTCTCTAGCATTAGGTGCTACCAAACTGCAGACCATCCGCAAGGTAATACTACCAATGGCTTTTCCCAATATCATCACCGGTCTGATTTTGTCTGTCGGACGTGTTTCGGGAGAGACTGCCCCGATTCTTTTCACGGTTGCTGCCTATTTCCTGCCACAGCTTCCGGGAAGTATTTTCGATCAGTGTATGGCATTGCCTTATCACTTGTATGTTATTTCGACCAGCGGAACCGATGTAGAGGCATCCAGGGGGATGGCTTATGGCACCGCCCTGGTATTGATTGCCATTGTGCTGATTGTAAATCTACTAGCCAATGCACTCCGTTCTTATTTCGCAAAGAAAGTTAAAATGAACTAATGTCCACAAAGAATATGATCAAGATTGATACTCAAAATGTAAATTTCTACTACGGTGACTTTCACGCGTTGAAAAACATCTCGATGAAAATTGAATCGAATACCTCAACAGCGTTTATCGGTCCGTCGGGATGTGGTAAATCAACCTTTCTCCGGTTGTTTAACCGAATGAATGATTTAATTTCCGGAACACGTCTGGAAGGGACTATCCAAATTGATGGCCGAGACATATATGCTAAGGGAGAAAAGGTAGATCAACTGAGAAAAAACGTTGGCATGGTATTTCAAAAGCCAAATCCATTTCCCAAAAGTATCTACGAAAATGTAGCTTATGGTTTACGGGTTAATGGTATTAGCGATGAGAACTACATTGAAGAAACGGTTCTGAAAACCCTTCAGCAAGCAGCTTTGTGGAATGAAGTGAAAGACAAGTTAAAGAAAAGTGCCTTCGAACTGTCGGGCGGTCAACAACAACGTTTATGTATTGCCCGTGCACTGGCCATCTCGCCATCCATATTGCTTATGGACGAACCGGCATCTGCCCTTGACCCGATTTCAACAGGCAAGATTGAAGATCTTATCCATGAATTGAAAAAAGAATATACGATTGTAATCGTTACACACAATATGCAACAAGCCGCACGCGTTAGTGACAAAACCGGCTACTTCTATCTGGGTGAGTTGATTGAGTTTGGCGATACGCGAAAGATATTTACAAATCCGGAGAAGGAGTCGACTCAGAATTATATCACGGGACGCTTCGGTTGATCTTTTTGGCATTCATTTCAAAGTAAGGATTATCCCATAAACAAACGCATCATGAAAGTAATAGAAGAGGAAATAAATGGATTAAAGGCAAGCATAAGCCAAATGTGGGCATTGGTACACCAGCAATTGTATAATGCAGGGGAAGCATTGCTGACCGGCGACAAGGAACTGGCCTTTAAAGTGATGAACAGGGAACGAAGGGTAAATGCTTTTGAGCTTAAGATAGACAGTGATTGCGAAGATATTATTGCTCTGTATGCTCCGGTAGCCATCGACCTTCGCTTTGTATTGGCCATGTACAAGATCAATACCAATCTGGAACGTCTCGGCGACTTTGCCGAAAGTATCGCCCGCTTTGCCGGAAATTTACCGGACGGTGAGCCTATCGATCCGGAGCTTATTAAGAAAACACGTATTGAAGAGATGCTCAAGGCTGTGTTGGAAATGATGTCTCTCACAAAAGAGGCCTTCGAAAAAGAGGATTCCTCCATTGCATCCGGAGTATTTGCGAAAGACGCCGTGGTTGATGAGATAAATCACGCTTCGGCTTCATTGATTGCCGATTTTATTGAGACTCATCCGGGAAGTGCATTGTCAGGTATTTTTGTATCGGGTGTGATTCGCAAGCTCGAGCGTTACGGAGATCATTGTACAAACATAGCGGAAGAACTTATATTCTATTTGGATGCCAAGGTGATGAAGCATTTGGGAAAAGTAGATCAGAGTCTGAATCTGACAGACGATAACGCCTGATCAAGGTCCAAACAGAACAACTTATAAATAGAGAGTCCCGGTTATCGATTAACCGGGACTCTCTTATTTATAATCTTATCAAAGTTTATTCTGGAGATACGTAAACTTAAAAGATGAAATCTGCAATATCACCTTTGCTCATTGTAAGAGACAATATACCATCGCTAACCGGCAATGATTTAGATTCGCCGTTTATCTTAACACTTAGTTTTGGTGCATGCGCTGGCATCTTAATTTTAAATGTATTGTTTACATCTGCCCTCAGGGTTGCATTATCCACCCGGTTGTTTGTCCAGTGTACATCCATCTCTGCTCCTCCCCGAACTTTCAAGCCTCTGAAACTACCGTTTTTCCATACAGAAGGTAAGGCTGGCAACAATTCGATAATACCCGTCTGACTTTGAATCAGCATTTCTGCAATTCCGGCAGTTCCACCAAAATTTCCATCAATTTGGAACGGAGGATGCGCACAGAAGAGGTTCGGGTAGGTTCCGCTTCCAAAGCCTGAATACTCAGGCTCGTCTGCCGACTTCAGGCAAGGCCTGAGTAAATCCGACAACAGTTTATGAGCTCTGTCGCCGTCGTGCAATCGAGCCCAGAAGTTTACTTTCCATGCCATAGACCATCCCGTACTTGCATCACCTCTCTTTTCAAGAGTGGCACGGGCTGCCTTAGCCAGTTCCGGCGTTTGAGAAACGGAAATTTCATTTCCGGGATGCAATCCATACAGATGTGATACATGGCGATGTGTTACCTCCGCCTCTTCGTATTCATTCAACCACTCCATGATTCGTCCGTCTTTCCCTATCGTTGTAGGCATAAGCTTATCTCTTTTAGCAGCCAGCTCCTGAACAAATACGCTATCCAATCCCAAGATCTCAGCAGCCTCCATCGTATTTCCAAAAAGTTCACGTATCAACTGATTGTCCATCGTGGAGCCGGCCGAAACAGCTACAACACTTCCATTGCTCATCCTGAAATTATTCTCGGGAGAGGTGGTAGGAGCCGTAACCAGATACCCATTCCTGGGATCTTCAACCAGCATATCCACAAAGAACAGAGAGGCTCCCCGCAATACCGGATACACTTCAGCCAGGTATTTTTTATCCATCGTAAAGAGATAATGATGGTACAGATGCTGACAAAGCCATGCGGCAGATGTATTCGTTGCACCCCACGAAGGATGCTCTCCCGGAGCGGTAAATTCCCACAGATTTCCTAAGATATGCGTAACCCATCCACGCGAATTATAAAAGACTTTGGCCGTCTGTTCACCACTGGAAACCTGTTTTTTGGTCCATTCAATCAGCGGAAGGTGTAATTCAGAAAGATTTGTAACCTCTGCCGGCCATAAATTCATCTGCAGATTAATATTAAGGTGATAATCTCCGTTCCAGGGCGTACGAACAGTATTACACCACAATCCTTGTAAATTGGGGGGCAACAGACCTTCACGGGTGGAAGAGATCAACAGATAGCGACCAAACTGAAAGTAAAGCGCCATCAGGTCCTGATCCTGTTTTGTTTTGTTGAACTCTGTCAGACGCTTGTTTATGGGCAACTTCGATGCAGCACTCTCACCCAGATTCAGATCTACCCTGTTAAACTTCGGATAGTAGGCTGCGATATGGTCATCCTTAAGTTCGTCAAAACTTTTTCCTTCTGCTTTATCTATCAAAGCAGACAGTTGGTCAGGAACCTGATGTCCGAAATAATTGGTGGCCATAGAGATCAGAATGGTTGCTTCCGTCGCATCGGTTATGGTAAGTGAGCTATCGGAAGTCACGATGTCACCGTTCTGAGGAAGGATTACACGTACACGTGCCCCATAAAGCGGTCCTGCGGTGTCCGTTCCGCTGGCTAATTCTCCCTGCATGATCAGGTCGTTTCCTTCCGTTGAAACCCGGTAACGTTCGGGACGGTTCATCTTTATGGTAAAACCAAGTTTACTTTTTTCGCTGGCAGACAAATGGATCACCCCTAAATCGTCGGCAAAAGAGGTAAATACTTCCCTCGCATACAGTACATTTCCTCTTTTAAAAGAGGTTGATGCAACCGCATCATTCAGATTGAGCGCCCGTTTATATTGTGAAATGGTATCTGTTTCATTGGGATACTGGTATTCAATCACCAGATTACCCAGAAGCTGGTAGCTTCCATATGGCGTATCGGCTCCATTTCCCTGACCGCTTCCCTGGCCTTTGCACACAAAGGTTTTATACATGAGAGACTGTGCTTCGTCGTTTTTCCCTTCAAACAACAGCTTCCGGATCTGAGCAAGCGATTTGTAGGCTTCCGGATTATCTGTGTCCTGTTTACTTCCGGACCACATGGAAATTTCATTGAGAACAATGTTTTCTTTGTTTATTTGTCCATCCGGCATCAATCCAATCCTTCCATTTCCCAAAGGCAGCGTTTCTTCCCATACTTTTGCCGGTTTATCAAAAAAATAACTCCAGCTTTTACCCGGAGGTGCTTCCATTTGTTTACATCCGCCCGAAACTATCATAACAGCGGATAAGATTAGTAAGATTGTTTTTTTCATGACTTATGTTTTCTGTTACTCCTAAACAAAATATTTACACACAGCAGATCCTCAGAACTGCTGCATGTCACAAAGCTTCTTATAGAAGCCGTCCAATACCAGCAATGCATCATGTGTGCCCCGTTCTACAATTTCGCCGCCGTGCATCACGCATATTTCATCTGCATTGCGAATGGTAGATAAGCGGTGCGCTATCACAATCGTGGTACGATTCTTCATCAGGTTCTCAAGGGCTTCCTGTACCAGTCGTTCCGACTCGGTATCCAAAGCAGAGGTAGCCTCATCCAGGATTAAAATGGGAGGATTCTTTAGTATGGCACGGGCAATGCTGATGCGTTGTCGCTGGCCACCCGACAATTTGCCCCCTCTGTCGCCAATATTAGTTTCGTATCCCTGTTCGCTTGCCATGATAAATTCATGTGCATTGGCAATCCGGGCTGCCTCTTTAACCTGCTCCAATGTTGCATTTTTCACCCCGAAAGAGATATTATTGAAGAACGAATCATTGAAAAGGATGGCCTCCTGGTTTACATTACCCATCAACCCGCGTAAATCATACAACGTACTTTCACGGATATCCGTTCCATCGATGGTAATAGAACCTTCGTTAACGTCGTAAAAGCGAGGCAGGAGGTCGACCAACGTACTTTTTCCCGAACCCGACTGACCTACCAGGGCCACAGTCTTTCCTTTAGGGATGGTCAGATTTACATTTTTAAGCACCCAGTCGTTCTGATATTTGAACCATACATTCTTATATTCTATCTGCTTTTGCAAGGAAATTGGTTTCGGATCTATCGGATCATTGATATCACTTTCTGCTTTCAGTATCTTATCCACACGCTCCATGGATGCCAATCCTTTCTGTATGGCATAGACCGATTTGGATAAATCCTTTGCAGGATTGATAATACTATAGAAAATTACCAGGTAATAAATAAATGTGGGAGCATCGATGGGGCTATTATTGGCCAGAATCAATGTTCCTCCGTACCATAACACAATCACAATGGTTGCTGTTCCCAAAAACTCACTCATGGGGTGTGCCATTTGTTGGCGGCGGTATATTTTCATCGTTGTACGACGAAATATATCATTACTCTTTTCAAATCTGTTCCTTATTTTACTTTCTGCATTAAAAGCTTTGATGATACGGAGACCGCTTAACGTCTCTTCGATCTGCGACATCAAATCGCCCCACTGCTGCTGTCCGAGTAACGATTTGCGTTTTAATTTTTTCCCCACCTGTCCCATAATGTAACCAGCCAAGGGCAAAAGAACAAGTACGAAAACGGTTAGTTGCCAGCTGATCAGTATCATCCCGGTCAGGTAAATAAATATTAGAATAGGATTCTTAAAGAGCATATCCAGCGAACTCATGATCGAGTTCTCAATCTCGTTCACATCTCCCGAAATTCGGGCAATGATATCCCCTTTTCGCTCTTCAGAAAAGAATCCAAGGGGTAATTGCGTAATTTTATTATTGATCTGATTTCGTATATCTCTCACAACTCCTGTACGGATGGGTATCATATGGAAGAATGCCAGATACATGGTAGCCACCTTTAGGAAAGTCATTATCACAAGGAATACTCCCAACACGATAAGGGTAAATGATCCGCCCTCGGTCTCGATCAGATTGGTAATATACCAAAAGAAATTATTCTTTCCAGCCTCTGCCAGCCCTTTCCACGATTCCCATGATGAAGGTTCAAAACTCCATGGCATATAAGTGTATACCTCTTCGTTTATCTTAAAAAGAATCTGAAGAATAGGAATAATCAATGCAAATGAAAATAAATTAAGTATCGCCGACAGAACATTAAATACAATGTTCCATACCATATTCGATTTATAGGGAGGCACAAAACGTTGGAGTATCCGTATGAATTCTTTCATGTTTTACATATGTTTAAATTGGGCGCAAGGTACTCATAATCCTTTTATCGGACAATATCAACCCTGCGAATCTGCTACAATATAAACATTTAGGGATAAGTTTACATAACTATTTTGAGTATATTGTCAATTAATAGTATCTTAGTGGCAAAATAACACCAAGTATTTTTAAACTTAAAACTCATAACATGAAACACGGATTCCTTATTTATCTATTATTTGCATTTTGACAAGATATAACAGGATGCATTATATGTTTTTGTAATTCAGATATTTACAATAGAGCTTAGGGCGAAGTGCTAACGGATTTGCAACGTGGTGTATTCTGCTGATTGCTTTTGGTTACGTAGCATATTTGCCCGTTGTAGCGTTCCTTGCTCGTGAAGACAAAGATACAAAAAATGGATGAATTTACAAGAAATACACCCATATATTTGACTTAGTAACGTTTGACAATACAGTCATATCAAATCGTAACTTTTACAATATACTATATCATCCACGATAGTTTACCACCAGACTTGCTTTCCGTTTTCTATTGTAAAAATTCGCTCCTCAACCCCTTTTGTATGATTCTTTAATAATAAAAGAACGTTTTGTGGTACTTCATAGTTGAGAAAATAATTAGAGGCAACTCTTCTACCTAATGAGATCCATTTGTTATCCCAGTAAAACAACTCATAATCCTCCCCCTGCATAACCTCATTATCATCAGTACGTGACGAAAACCGGACTTCATGAATCTCACTTTCGTTATCAAAGCAAAAGGTAAAATGCGCAGTATAGTTTTCACCTTTATACTGCCATGTCAACAAATCTCCATCAAATATTTTTTCGCCACAATTATTCGTATTTTTGTCCACTGAGACTCCTGATATCTTTTGCTCTTGTTTATCAAAGAACTGTAATTCTGCGATTCTGACTATAACCTCATGCCTAGGTATAAAACGAACATATTTGAATTTTTTTCTGTTTTGAATTTTTATTGATTCAAGTGGATGTTCTTGTACCTTTTCTATGACACAGATTATTTCAGAATCAGAAAAGTCTGGTTGGTTTGCAGCTTCAACAACTCCTCCAACAAGCGCTTTTTCTGAATCTGCCAACTCTGGATTTTTGGGATATTTCCTAAATAATCGAATATTCTCTTTGGTTTTATGCGGTACTAAATGCTTTATATTACCTA
Organism: Macellibacteroides fermentans; assembly: GCF_013409575.1. Classification (NCBI taxonomy): domain Bacteria; kingdom Pseudomonadati; phylum Bacteroidota; class Bacteroidia; order Bacteroidales; family Porphyromonadaceae; genus Macellibacteroides; species Macellibacteroides fermentans. The sequence goes on from NZ_JACCCY010000003.1 coordinate 310,712, forward strand.
GTGTATCTAAAATAAAAGGGGCGCTGGCAGGATGAATACCAGTGTATGAGCAAATCGTAGGTAGATAGACTATGCCATGACCCTCATCTATATACTTTATCATTCGATTATTATCAGAAGGCAATAAACCTCTTCCTATATTTTTAAAAATAGCTTCATCCTCTTGCCTTTTAGCATAAGCTATAGGAGTCCACTCTTTGTTGTTAAATGTCGAAAGATATATGTAGTTTACATTGTGAGAGCTAACCCCATGGATAACAAGTGTTGAAGTAGGCATATTATATTGATCTGTCACATCAATAAGATCTTGATTTGAAAATAATTGAGGTACATTTTCCCAAAATTTAGGACTCATTTGGGGTTGCAGCTCATATGTTTTTCGGTATATTTTTGACACTTTGTATTGAAAGTCATTTTCTCCTTCCCCATTAAAATATATTCCCTTTGACTTATTCTTCGGCAATATCACAGAAGCCCACATATGAGATCCTTTTCTATTAGCCCAAGCAGGAATCATGTCTATTGCACAAGGGACTCCTCGTGAACGATTATTGTAGATTATCATATGAGCTATGTGTAAGCAAGAACCAACTCCAATTCTTTTGATATCTTCATATCCAAATGGAGCAAAAAAATAATCCATTCCAATATTATAACGAATAAATGAGTGATCTGCAACTCTTCTTGCAAACTCATATATACTAGTATTTTCTTTTATTGAGTCCTCTGAAACCATTTGATCATTTGTCGCTTTAGAGCGCCAACTACCAATATCTTCATTACTAATTTTATGAGGTAAAACATAATTGCAAAAATCACTAAATGTATAGTTCTTATGCCATTTAGAAGTATTCCATGCTTCAAATGCATCATCTATATTTTGAATTATAGTATTGGATTTTATGTTTGCTAAATCAAAAACTTTACGATACTGTTGAGGGTATCTAGCCAAAACGGAATCAATTGTTTTCGCAAGTATACTATATTGAGGATCCCAACTATATGGATCTTCTAATTTTTTAATATAACTCAATAACGAATCTTTATTCTGTTTATTCAGGAATATAATGGACTCTTTTCTTATCATATTTTCAATCAAAAACATTGCTGCATTTAGTTTGATTGTGTCATCCCGATAATGCTCAATAATTTTTTCTATTTCTACACGGTTTTCTTTTGATATTCGAAGTGCATTATTATATGAAGCATTATTATTCGAACAAGCTGTGATTAGCAGAAATACTGCAATAAATAAAAACCTATCCATAATTATCTATTTAATTTAACTCTATCATGGGTGAGAAATACTCTTGTGCGTTATATGGGAATGTTTCTTGTGCTATATGACTATAGGAGTAAACTGATTTAAAATAAATTGACATATAAGTATTTGATTTTGTTACATCCAGCATTTTCTTGTAATAGTCTAGACAAGCTTTATCCTTCTTTATTGAGTATATCTTATATAAACGGTAGAGAACAAGTCTGTCTACCTTATCTAATAGATGTGCCTTTTGATAACATACTTTAGATTCAGTCAAATTACCGTTAGCTATGTGAATATCCCCCAACATAAGCCATGCTCGGTTAAGGTTTGGAAGTTTTTTGACTACATCAGCCAATATAATATTAGCCTTGTTCTGTTCATTCAAAAACATATATAATTTGGCTAACTTTGATCTGGAAATGATATTTAAAGAATCTTTCTCAATGATTGTTTTAGCATTTTGGACTACCGTGTAGGCAGATATGGAATCACGCTTGATATAGTCATTAAAGAAGATACTCTCTGTTATAAATGGAGATGCGGCGATCGCTTTGGAGTAATATTGCTCAGCGGCATTTTTGTTTTGTAGAAACTCCAAGCACAACCCCAAACTTAACATATTATTGTAATTGGCAGGGTTAACAGCCATTGCATGATTGAAAGATGCCATAGCATCCGTATAATTACCTTTTAAAATATACAACCACCCTAAATTTTGTAGAAACAAAGATTCGCACGGGGCAATATCAGATGCTCTTTGGGTGAATGTGATAATTGAATCTATCCGCATTGAATCATATAACAATGGAGCTACTCCTAATGCAAATTGCTTGTAATTAATAGTATCTTGCTCTGTAACTAATAATAAAGCAAGATTTGAGAAGACAACAGGTGAGTTGATCTTGGCAGTATCTATCGTTGAGAATAATTCGTTAGCTTGTTTTTTATTTGAAATATGTGTCATTGCCACACCTCGCTGATTCAGATTGATATATTTATGGGTTATACTGTAAAAATAGAATGAAAATAGATATATCATCATTACTACAATGATGGCTATATCTAATATGCGTCTCTTGCTTACAAATAACCTACTTGATGAATGAGCTACTATAAATAACCACATAGTAAACACCAAGAATACAAATTGGTTATCAAATAACGTAGAGAAACCAAACTCTTTAACACCCATTGCTATAAATAATGATGAGATAATTATATTAGCAAACTTTTTGTCGTCGTTATCTTTTTGTCTTATTCTACATACAATCAAATAGACAATCATAACGATCAATAATCCATATAAAATAATTCCGACAATACCTTTCTCTACAAAAATTTGAAGATAACTATTGGTCACCTTGATGGTATAAGGGATCTGATTCTTATCAGAAATAATCTTGTTAGCTTGTTTAAACCCACTTGCACCAACACCAAATAGAGGCTGTTCTTTAATTACATCTAAACTGCGACTCCATTGATCAATTCTGCCATTTGTACTCATTTTTTGAGATACGGACGTATTATGGGGCAACATCTCAAAAAGAGGTTTTCTTATAGGGTACAGTGCTATTATAAACAACACCAAAAGGGTAATTAAAGACTTTCGACTAAACCTAATTATCTTGAGACGGTATATTTTTGCTAAAATATGCATAGATAACAGCAGCACCATTACCGCAATATAAGCTCCTCTTGAGAAGGTCAGTATCAATGCGTACAACCCTATTGTGAAGAGAGCGAGTGGGTATAGCCTCAACCTATCAGGTATTCTCACTACAATCAATAGTGGGGAAGGCAACAGTAGCAATAACAATAGCCCCCAATCATTAATTAAGACACTCATTGGGGAAAACAAGTATCGTAGCGATATTAATTCATTTAAACCAAAACCACCGTCTTCAATAGTTGCTGTAAAAAACAGAAAAGAGATAATGATAACTATCGAACATAACAACAGCAATCCGGAAAAAAGATAATATATTACAGTGTCATTCCGAACTATGGTTTTACGCATTAAATAATATACTAAAATTGCAGCTGGAACAAACAGACCTCTGTACAATGCAACCTCGTGGTTGGCAACTAGCAGCGGATTTATTATCTCGTAAATAAAAATTACAACCAGACAAAAATCAATACCGGAGATTGGCGATTTGACCACTTTTCTCTTACAATACATTGATATTATTAAAAGAGGAACAACAACATAAGCTGTCATATATGGAAGTGATGCTCCGAAAAGTATCGAAACAGCTACAACACCCATGATCAGAAGAGATGTTAAATATAGTATATCAACATTTTTCATAACGTCCTAATTCTAATATATACATTGAGTATAGTAAAATTTAAGAATTTTGAGCTTTAACAAATACTCGTACTTAGCTCTACTTAACTGCGCCTCAGATATTAGAATATTGTTCTTGGCAATTATGTAATCTGTTATGGTTGTTAATCCATTGTTTAACTTATTCTCTGCATATGACACAATTTTCGTCCCATGGTCTACCGCAGCCATTGAGGTACTATACTTTTCTTTTGCCGTTTGAACATCAATATAGAGTTTGCGGACTTCATCTTTGACATTCTTTTCCACATTTTGAACCTCGTATTGTAATTGTTTAAAGTTGTTACGTGATAGTTGGATTTTCTTTTTTACATGAAACGCACTCAAAATCGGGATATTCAAATTAAACCCAAAGATTGCCGTTCTGTTATCGTATATCTGATTTATAAATGGATAATTTTTATAAGCAATGGCTCCATCGACAATAATCGGAGTCCCATTCTCGTCAAAAGCAACTTGTCGGCGAGTACTCGAGTAAGAACTTGAATAAGACGAATTAAAAGATAAAGACGGATATAGATCTGACTTAGCTATTTTTATTGCATACTTGGCAGATAGAAGTTTCTGATTTACCACCTCAATTTGTGGTAGTGTCATTGCCGAATTAATGATGTTTTCTATTGAGTTTTCCAAATACATGTCTGTGTCATCATCTTGTATTATATCAAAACCGTCAGTATTGTCGATATTGAGTAAAGAACATAAATCAACTATCGAAGCCTGAAGCATTCCTTTGGATTCTGTCAGTGAGTATATCTCATTTTGCTGCTGCATTAATAGGTTCTGCAGTTGTTCGTCAGGTGCTGCTCCTTCTTCCACCAAACGGCTCATTTTGGCAATACTGGCGTTGGATATGTTGATTTGATTCTCTATCGAGGCGATTACCTCTTTATTCAGCAGAATATTGTAGTAAAATCTTGTAATGCTTAGGGATATGTTGTTTTTTAATACTTCTACCTCTATTTCAGATACTTTAATTTCGGATAATGACCGCTTTACTGTATAGTATTTTCTAAATCCGTCAAAAATTGTGGTTCCAATATTTGCACTTATGTTAGTTGAATTAACATAGGTGTTTTCGATGAAATTATAGGTTGTCGGATCCAAAGAGCGCCCCATACTTAATTGATATCCTGATTGAATCCCGCCATCGGGGATATAACTAAGTTTCGCCTGCTGAGAAACTATTTTAGTTGCTTCAAGACCTAAATTACCCTGTTTGATAGATACATTGTTATCCATTGCAAAATCTATACACTCTCGCAAAGTCCAAACTCTTTGTTGAGCCGATATATTCTGATAAAACAGAAATACAAAAGTAAATATGGCTAATGGTTTAAGTAAGTTCATATTTTTTTTATTCAATCTGACCATCAGTGATTTTAATAATACGGTTTGTTTGCTGCGCTATCCCAATTTCATGTGTAACAATAATCATTGTTGTACCCTTTTTATTGATCTCTTTCAAAAGATTTATCACCTCAATAGCAGTGGACGAATCAAGTTGACCCGTAGGTTCATCGGCAAGTATCAAAGAGGGTTTTGCAATCAATGCTCTTGCGATTGCCACACGTTGCTTCTGACCTCCTGATAGCTCATTTGGGAAGTGCGTAGCCCAATCTTTCAACCCCAGCATATCTAACTGCTCAATTGCTAATATATTCCTTTGTTTACGGCTAATTCCTCTATAATAAAGAGGCAGAGCAACATTTTCAACAAGATTCTTATATGCTATCAAATTCGAAGATTGAAAAACGAATCCCAGCAATTTATTTCTGTAATATGCTCTTTGCTGCATTGTCAATCCATTAGTTGAAATGCCATCAATACAATATTTTCCTTCATCAAATCTGTCTAATAAACCAAGAACATTCAAAAGTGTGGACTTACCGGAGCCGGAAGCACCCATAATTGAGATCATCTCCCCATTTTCAATAGAGAGGTTAATACCTCGGAGTACATGTAGACTAGTATACTGAGTGATGTATGATTTATGTATATTCTGCAATTCAATCATTAGACTCTAATCAATAATTACCTGTTCATTATCGGAAATACCACTGATAATTTCAGTAAAAGTTCCATCCGAAATACCTGACTCAATAACTCTAAGCATAGCTTTACCTGTCAGTGTGTCTAAAACATTCACATATATTGAATCCTTGCTGTATTTTATGTATTTCTCCTCTATGGATAGCCGATTATTCTTTCTAGCAATAACTATCTCCGCAGAGGCGGAATAACCGGAACGAAGGGTCGGCATGTTATCTGTTATATCAAATTCAGCATTTAGTAAATACTTCATTATACCGTTTACGGAACTCCCTTTTGCCGATATTTGAGTGACTACGGCGTCGGTGGAAATATTATCATAAGCATTAAAAGTCAGGGATATGGTATCTCCCATCTCTATATGCTGCAAGTGATGCTCTGCAATATATGCCGTGAATTTAAATCTATCCATCTGAGCTATAATCGCCAAGGTTGTACCCGGATTGTAGTTATTGCGTTCGATAACCGAAGAGCCTGTCTCAATGGGAATATCTATAATTGTTCCTGTTGTACTTGAGACAACTAGGTTTGATATGTTTTTTGACCTAATTTCACCCTTCTTAACGATGTCTAATTGATTTTTAGCTGAACTTAACTGCTCTTTAATCTGCATAAAATTCTTATCGACAGCTTCCATTTCCGATGCAGAAATAGTATTCGATTCATACAGACGTTTCGCACGACTGTATTCGACTAACCTTGCATCATATTCGATCTGGGCACTATTTACACTGCTCTCTAAACGTTCTATTTCTGAAATATTCGGAACTAAACGAATTGATGCAATAGGCGTTTGCAAGGTTACCTTATCTCCAATTTTCACATATAGCTCTTCTAAAATTCCAGACAATTGAGATTTAACCTCTATCTCTTTTAATGGATATACGTTACCTGAGATATGTATTACTTCTGAAATGTCTCGTTTCTGCGGTAATGCAGTTCGGTATATCTCCTCTTGCGAAGAAGTTATTCGGTAAGCAATGAATCCAATCACGGAAACGAACAAAAGAATGGCGATTATATTGAATGCTTTCATATTAATTTCTATTTTCGTATCTTATTGCATCAACAGGCTCTACTCGAGACGCATTAACAGCCGGAATCATACCTGCTATAACACCTGATATTACCAGAATAATTAGTGAGGCGACAGCCACTGGAAGCTCTAAAATTGTCTTCTCCAACAAAACATTATTTGAAGATATTGATAGCAGCCAATCAATGAAAAGTAGGGTAAACTTACCCATCAATAAGCCTATAACCCCAGAAACTGATGTAACTATAATAGACTCTAATAGTACCAAATTCATTATTGATCGGGGCATTGCGCCCACCGCCAAACGAATTCCTATCTCATTAGTACGTTCTTTAACTGCCACAAACATGATATTTCCAATGCCGACTATCCCACTGATTAAAAAACAAATTCCAATAGCCCAAATGAAAATTTTCACCCCCTTGAACAGACTTTCAAATGAAGAGGTTTGGGTTTCGAAATTGGCAATATATAGTGCCTGAGTATCATCTTCCGAAAATTCAGATTTATTTGCGATATAACTCCTGAGACTATTTTCAAATATTTTACTATCAGTATCGCCTTTCAAAGAGAGGCAAAACGAGGGGAATTCTCTATCGTTACTTAACTCTTTGAAATATGATGTAATTGGAATATATACAGAGTTAATCTCAGAGGCACCAAAGATATTATCGTTCTTCAACACTCCAACCACTTTATATGATACTCCGTTAATATCAATCCAATTATTCTCTAATTCTATATTGTTCGAAGACAATGTGTTTACGACATTCTTCCCCACAATAGCGATATTTCTACTGTTGATTATATCGGAACTATTTATATTACGTCCGCTACTGTTAACCGTCAATATCTTTATTCGCATATAATCAGCATCCACTCCCAATATGCGATAATTTCCACTTTTTTGATTGCTCTGTATCGTGTAATAACCCGAAATTTCTGCAGATATCGCATCTATTTCATCGAATCGTTTTCCCAATCTATCAATGTAATCACTATCAAACTTTATAATCCGACCTTCATTTAAATTGCCATATTTCTTTGCTGTACTCCCTCCATACACATAAATACTCTTCTGTGCAAATATGCTGAACATATTCATTACCGCATTCTCAAAGCCATTACCTGCACCCAACAGAATTACAAGAATAAATATACCCCATGAAACACCAAACCCTGACAAGATAGCCCGAACTTGATTGTGCTTAATGGAGTAAAATATCTCGCGGAGTAGTTCCATCGTAAGTGAGCGGATTTATAACAATACTCTAAATAGATAAGTTAGCGCTACTATCAATAAAAGCGGAGTAGTTATAGCTAATAATGCTTTAATCCAATCAATGGAGCATGAAAATTTAATTACTCCAATGTAAATCAAATATAAAACAATAGCAGAAATATTTGTGGCGTTAATCATTTCAGCTACATTGTTTTTGCCATACATAAAAATAGACGCAATGATGATGATAGCACTAAAAGCAAATGATATAGAGCTTATTTTAAGCGTTTTAGATAAGTTGAAGGATACTGCACCAAAGATAATTGCGGAGAAACTAAACACTACGCCTAACAACAACCATATAACATATCCCATTATGAACGCAACCGAATATGAAACAGACAATATGGTATTTCTTAAGGACGAATATATTGATAAAGACAATTCTGTATTAAGAGACATTAACTCCATTTGAAAAAGCAACATTGATGAACCATATATTCCGACAAGCAATATCGGAATTAAGTAATTTTGAGAAGAAAATTTTTCTAAAAACAGTCTCATATATTTCGTTTATTTAGAGATTAACAGTAATAAACACCTCTACAAATGCAGCCAAAACGATCACACAGCACACTGTCAATATATTAATTATCAGCAGTTTGTATTCATTTATAGTTGGCATTTGGTGTTTGCGTATTATTAAAATCAGTTTTCGGGCTATCATAAAACCAATCATTGCTGACCACCATATCGCAACTAGCTCAAAACTATGGGGCAGAGTGTATTTTGCCATAAAATCAAGAGAAAATCCAGCAGAATAGAGTTGACTGTATGTTGAGCCGAAGGCGAATCCATTGAATAGCATCGATAATACTATTGGTATCATTGCTGTCCCATTAAAATCTAAAATAGTTCTTTGAAATATTTGAAATTTAGTTAGTTATAGAGATTTTTCGAGCGCGACGATTTCAATTGATAACTTTGCAGCCCATAATAAAGGCTGCAATGAATAAAGAGAAATATGTGTTTGCCCAGTTGATCTCATTTCTGAATGAAGATAAATTCCGACGTATTGTCAACAAGTTCCAAGGGAATCGTTACATCAAGCATTTCACTTGCTGGAATCAACTACTTTCTTTGATGTTCGGGCAACTCTCCAATCGTGAAAGTTTGAGAGATTTGATTATCGCTCTTGATGCCCATCACTCTAAATGTTATCATTTAGGAATAGGAAGGAATGTATCAAGATCATCTCTGTCAAGAGCCAATCAAGATAGAGACTATCACATCTTTGAAGAGTATGCCTACTACCTGATAAACGAAGCAAGACAAAAGCGAGCCACGGAAATCTTTAAACTTGGAGGGAACATCTATGCCTTCGATTCGACAACCATTGATTTGTGCCTGGCCGTATTCTGGTGGGCAAAATTCCGCAAGAAAAAAGGTGGTATCAAAGTACATACACTATACGATGTGGAAACACAGATACCTGCATTCATTCATATCACTGAAGCGGCAGTACACGATTCAAAGACAATGAAAGAAATCCCTTATGAATCTGGTTCTTACTACATCTTTGACCGGGCTTATAACAATTTTAAGATGTTGTATAAGGTTCATCAGATTGACGCATTCTTCGTTGTCAGGGCAAAGAAAAACCTGCAATACAAATCCATCAAATGGAAACGCAGACTCCCCAAGAATGTACTTTCAGATGTGACAATCGAATTGATTGGTTTTTATCCCAAGCAATACTATCCCGAGCAGTTCCGGCTTGTAAGATACTGGGATGAAGAACAAAAACGAGAGTTTGTATTTCTAACCAATGCGATGCACATTTCTGCTCTTCAGGTGGCTGAACTTTACAAGAACCGCTGGCAAGTAGAGTTGTTCTTCAAATGGCTGAAGCAGCACCTCAAAATCAAGAAGTTTTGGGGTACTACCGAAAACGCTGTCCGGGTTCAAATCTATTCAGCCATATGTACATACTGCCTGGTGGCAATCGTTCAACACGATATGCAACTGGATAGAAGTACATACGAAGTTCTTCAAATATTAAGCATTTCATTGACTGATAAAACTCTTCTTCGAGACCTCTTTGATAAAACTAAATTTCAAAATGACAAAGAACGATTTGGACCAAATGGGCCAAATTTATTTAATTATAAATAACGTCCTATTTTTAATGGGACACTAGTGTATTGGTATACCAAATAGAACCCCGCCAATAATATTAATTGCTGCAACTTTCAAATTATTTGAAGCAATTAATATAAAGGCTTTGACATTATTATCTGAAGACAAAGCCTTGACTATATCTTGTTCTATGCCATGATCCGTATTAAAAGAACCATCAGCATTAGAAGTGCTCAATACAACTCCTGCCATAGCCCCAACAACCCAGATTAAAAATGCTACTCCAAAATATTTAAGCGATACTTTCATTCTAAATTTGTATAAATCAACAAAAAGAGAGTGACAACCTCAAATTTCGTGATTGTCACTTTCCTTGTTATTTTTCTGGAAAAACATCCCTTAAATACAAGGTATTCCCTCTCTTGCTGTAATATAATTAAGAAATAACTGATGTTTAAAAACAGCTAATATCCGTTTCGCTAAAGTTTTACTTTCGACGAAATGAATTGTACTACTTTAGTTAAATCATCAGGCGAAATGTTTTTAATCATTCTATTTCTGTCATTTGATAGTAACAAAGTAATGTTATTATTCTCAACTTCAAAAGAGCGAATGTCTCTCCATTGTTCTTTCCATCCTAAATTATACCTGATTCCAACATCGTCCATTACAATGCTTCTTGGGCTGGACAAAAATGCAAATAGAATAAAGAGGAGTAATACCGTACTTTCCAAAACTCGGGTATCGATAGTTATTAACAAAGAAAGTAACAGCAGAAGTATTATTTTAGTAATAATACCTATACTATATCTATTATGCATAATAAAGGACTCTAATAAAATATGCATGATACAAATATTATAAACCGACACAAGCGGTAACAGCCCAATATCCCCAACCTACAGGATTTGTTGTAGTTGCATAAGCATGATATGCTCCATTTATCGCCATACCGGCAGCCGTTGCTCCCAAAGTTTCCGCAGCTGTATTCCACGCTCCGGAAGCTCCACCTTCAGTTTCTCCTGCCACATATCCACAACCAACAGCAACCTGCTGCGCAGCACTTTGTTTTTCAGAAATCGCACTCATCGATGCAATAGCAACGCTAACAAAAAGCACAAACATTACCGCTACTTTTCTCATTTCTTTTAAAGATAAATTTTTCATAATCATCAATAATTTGAAGTTTGACATTAAAGTGTCAAATATTATTTTCGTTAATTGTTACAACAATCGAAAATGAATCATTCAACATCTTGGCAGCAAATATATATAAAAAAACGACTTTGAAAATTTTTAGCTAATAATTTCACATTTGTACCACAGCTCTTTCATTTAAAAAAGTATGAAACATCCATGACAAGAAACTTGTCGCCAGAGGTGATGTAAATTGTGGGTTATAGCTACCTTTGTTTGGTAACTAATGAAGATAGCCATGAATACAGTAACATTTCCCAGCTTCGTATCGCGTGGTTGCGGTATTGACATCCACAAGAAAGTGGTGGTAGCGACAATTAACGGTGAGGGTATTCGTAAGGAGACCCGCGAGTTCAACACTTTCACGAGTTCTTTGACAGCATTGAAAGATTGGTTATTGGCAAATGAGATTACCCATGTTGCCATGGAGAGTACGGGTGTTTATTGGAAGCCTGTTTATAACGTTTTAGACCCTTCCGGTTTGACTGTCTGGATAGTGAATGCCCGTCACATTAAGTATGTTCCGGGTCATAAGACCGACAAGGCTGACAGTGCTTGGATTTGCAAGCTTTTACTTGCCGGTTTATTAAAGCCGAGTTATATTCCTGCTCGTGAGCAGCGTGAACTTCGCGACTTGACCCGGTATCGCACCAAGCTTATACAGCACATTTTCTCCGAAAAGAATCGTACCATGCGTATTCTTGAAGATTGTAACATCAAACTATCCAGTGTTCTTTGCGACACCAGCGGAGTTACAGCTACCAAATTGATTGATATGATTTGTGCAGGTAAGTCCATCACCATGGCTGACATCGAACAGGTTTATCACGGTAAGCTAAGTGCATCCAAAGAGGATTTGTATGAGTCTTGTAACGGTTTGGTGGAAGAACATCACATCTATATGCTTGGTATTATCCGTCAGGACATTGAGCAAACGGAGCAGATTGTAATGAAGTTGAATGAACGTATCAAGAAGATGCTTTCCGTTTACGAGAATGTACTGGAATTGCTCAAAAAGATTCCGGGTTTAAGCACAAAGACCGTTGAAGACCTTGTGTCTGAGATTGGTTTGGACATGAGCACTTTTCCCACGGAAAAACATTTGGCTTCCTGGGTGGGCATGTGTCCGGGTAACAATGAAAGCGCGGGTAAAAAAAAGCGGACGCATAACCCACGGCAATAAACAGGTCAAATCTGTAATCACAGAAGCTGCCTGGGCGGCTACCCGTACCAAAAATACTTTTTATTCGGCAAGATACCATAGACTAGCAGCCCGCAGAGGCAAGAAAAGAGCATTAATTGCTGTAGGACATTCGATCCTGAAGTCGGTTTATCATATCTTGAAGGATGGACAGGATTATAAGGAACTGGGAGCCGAGCATGTCAACAAGGGGGTAGAAAAGAAGCGTAAAGCTTACCTGAAAAAGGAGTTGGAGAATCTGGGGTATGATGTTAACCTTGTGGTGAAAGAAAAAATCCCCGAATCCGCTTGACGGAATAATTTAAGGTCGATTTTTACTGGAACCCGCTATTTACGGATAGCAAAGAATCCGAGTATGAAACTGACTTCAACAGCTAAGCGGCAAAGACTGTGACGCCAAGAGCACGTGTATGAAATTTTAAATCCTTAGCTGTTTTTACATAAAAATGCCGATAGCCAGCATGCATTTGCCAAACCGACAAGTGCTGTTCTTTCTTTTGTCTGAACTCAAAATAATTTATCAACAAATGTTTTATAACGCTCCCTGACAGTGGGGAGCACAACTTAATTTACGTATGAAAAATTCAATATTCCTGATAGATTGTATCTTAAACTATTGCTTATCCACTTATTTTTAATTGGTACAGATCGAAACTTTATACCTAAGCAAGTCCTTAAATAGAAGAGGAACAGGAGATTATATGTATAAGTTAAGGTTTAAATGAAAGAACCGTGCATTTGTACAAATAGCCTACGAATAATTCTAATTACTAGATGATTATACACATATATCTTAACTACATTCGCCTCCCTTTCTTCTTTTTGCGTTGCATTCTTCGGCGGAACTCATCCTCCTCGTGGTCAGTGCCATGAGGGGTAATAGGTAGGTCGAATAGCCCTAAACCGCCACCAATCAAATCGGAGGTCGCTGAATGGTCAGATACTGGCAACCTCTCTTGCGTTAGATGTGGTTGAGTGTTATCTTTGATGGTGGAACCGTGAGATTGCGGAGTGCTTCTTAGATGCTCATATTGATGAGGGTTCTCAAGTCTATCCACGATTGCGTTTGCTGCGTATTCTTTACCTAAGCGTGAGCCGTTGAGTACTACGCCTGTGTTGTGATCGATGAAAGTAACACCGTAGAGGCGACCTGCTGCGTTCTCTCGGTAAACTACGCCGATGCCACTTTGGAATAGGTTGCGCTGGAGTTGCTCCTTGGTGGTTGCTCCTGCGAAAGCTTGGTCGATGGCTCTCTTTAGTGGAGTCCCCGGACGGCTCTTTTCCAGGTGCTCTTTGGAGGCTTGGTACTTACGCTCCAATGCTTCGCTGCCTGCAAATTTACCAAGCGTGGTTGCCGAAAATGGGTTGCCAACTTTGCTGTCGTCGTTGTCGGTTGCAGAGTAAACGATGCCGCTATAAGAGTTGCCATAGTGCGAACCTTTCACCTCTTCGGCTGCAATATTGAACTTGGTTAGCACCGCTTTATACTCATTGAAAGTAAGAAAATGGTATTTACCGATCACCTCCCGAACAACATTTTCAACCTGTTCTTTCACATTTCCGCTATGAACATCCACCATTTTCAGCTCCGGTTTTCGCTTTTTTGACACCTTTTCTGCCGTGTGAAGTCCATATTTTTGCTCCAACGAGCGAGTAATATCTTTGCTTCTTCGCCTCTCGAACTTGTCGTTTATCTTCTTTCCTTGTGCATTAACACGCACCGAAACGATATGCAAATGATGCCTGCTGATGTCATGATGTTTGAAAACAACGTATGGTTGCGCACCATATCCCATACGTTTCATATACTCCTCAGCCACCAGCGAAAGCTCCACATCTGATAGTTTATCATCGGGATGCGGGTTAAGTGATACGTGGAAAACGGGGTTTTCGGTGCGGTATCGCTGGGGCATAAAGAGCTCAAAATCTTTCATCATATCGCTTGCCCGAAACGCCTCGTTTAGCTCCGGACAGAGGATTTTGTTGGTTAGAAGAATCGTGGCGGTGTCGACTTTGAGCTTGTTCATGTTGTAATTTATCGCCCCTGCGAGTGATCCGCTGACGCTGATTTTTGCAACCATAGTCTTCTGAATTCTTGTGATAATGCTAAAATTTGTCGGCTAACAAGAACCAATTCTGCGGTCTGCTGTTCCAATTTATAGAGCATCGCCAGCGCTTTTCGCTCCTCGAATTTGCTCTTTAGAGTAGAAACCGTTTGGTTGTAATTGACCCCGACGGATCGGTATTGGTTGTAAAGAGAGGATAGTAATTGCGTGTATTCAAGCAGCGAGCCATCAATTTTTACCACCCGAAAACTCTCGTTAAATATCCGGGCTTTGATGAACGATGCCTTGCTATGGACTCCCGATTTCTCGTACAATGTGAGAAAATCGGCATACTCAACATCGCTCAAATTAACGCTTATGCGATTCGTGGCAGGGTCGTTTTTGGGTGGTCTGCCACCCATTTTATTTTTGATTCTATTCATTTTACATACGACTTTGGAGTGTGTAACTAATTCGGTGTCGAGCGTTCTCGACCGAGGCTTTTGCGTTGCGCAAAAGGTTTTCCGCAGCGGAAAACACACCTTGCCTATATCTCTAAATCAAGATATAGAGTTCGCCCGAAAGGCGAACCTATCAATCTTCAATAAATTACTGTGCTACATTCGTTTCCATTGTTCGAGTTCGTTAGCATAGTCGTTCAGGTGTGCCTTGACAAGATTTTCTACAAAGCCCGATACGCTCAGTTTGCGGTCTCCTAACCGTCTGACGAGTACATCGACTTCATCACGTAGCGTTCGGCTGATAAAGATGGTTTGCCTATCCACTATCTTGGGCGTAGTGAGGTAGGTTTGTCGATACTCATCCATGGATGCCTTGCGCTGCTTGGGGGAGCTGCGTTTGGTGGAGTCACTCTGTGTAATGGGGGAAATTGGTGGAGTGGGTACACTCTGCCCAGTTCGTTCAATCGGTTCGGTTTGCTCACTTGCGAGGGATTGGTTTTTCTCTTTTGGCAAGTCTCCGTTCTTTGACTGGGTGATGAATTGCTCTAAATGGTCTGACATAATTTTAACTTGTTAAATGAATACTATTTTGCTATGCCGAGTTCACTCGCTCGACACGATTTTTAGAGCAAAGTAATAGCGTTAATTTTCGATATACAAGCAACTTAGGTGAATCGGATAACTCTTCACTATATAGCCGTAAACTGCACTTGGCAGCCTTGTCATGGTCGGTTTAGTTTGCGCTATATTGCGGAATGACTTTGTGAGTCGAGTGAATTTGTGGAGTTAGCAGAGCAAACACTGAAAGTGCGGATAGTCCAGTCGGTTGAGTTAGCAAAATGGTGCAATTTAGCGAATAAGAACCCGTAGGCGTACCGGATTTGCTATTATCAAAAAAGATTTCCTACATTTGCCCTCGAAGTCGTGTCAAGCGGAGGGATACCGTTTGGCAAATGACGACTTTGGATTTTTAGTGGTGGTTTAACTCGATAAATTATTAACGATTAAATCACTAAAACAATGACTATTTTAAATATTGAGGAGAGTGCCTTTGAATTGATGATGGCACGTTTTGAGGCTCTTGCCCAAAAGGTGGAGCAGCTATGCAGCAATGCCGGCGACAAAAGAATGAAGGAGTGGTTGGATGCTACGGATGTATGCTTTTTGCTAAACATCAAGAAACGGCAGTTGCAGAACTACCGTGACAGCGGTAAGATTGGCTTCTCTAAAATCGGCAACGTGATAATGTATCGCCCCGACGATGTTATAAATCTACTTAAAAAAGCAGAGTAACGATGTCGGAGATTATTACACAAAAGAGCGAGAGAGTAACAAGGTTTCTCTCCACTGTTGACCGTATGACGGAGGCATTGGACAAGCTATCCGATAGCTATGCTCCACGATTTGGCGGTGAGTATTATGTTTCAGATGTCGAGCTGACAGAAAGGCTTAAAATCAGTGACCGAACCACCCAAGAGTGGCGAAGTAGTGGTAAGATTGATTACATCCAATTTGAGAGAAAGGGCAAAGTCCTGTATCGAGAATCGGATATTCAAAAATTCCTCGAAAAGCACTACCTAAAGGCATGGCAGTAAGTTTTATCCAGATTAGAGGGAGCTTGAAGCTGCAACATTAAAAAAAGAAAAGCGATGAACCGAGATTGAAAAATCTACCGTTCATCGCTTTTGTTTTAAGTTTTTATCCGTCATATCGGTCGCCCTTGCTGCTATGGCATTCTTTGGATTTTGGGGCAGAATATGCAAGCCTTGAGCTTTGCTCAACCCTTTAGGGCGTGGGCTTGAATTTTCTGAAACGAAATCTTCCCTTCGCCATAGTTGCAAGGGTGGCCGATATGATTAATTGCAAAAATTATCTTTCGCTTTCATCTCATTGATCCCAATGTAAATTGGTTGGGTATTGCCCTGCATCATCTTTCGCATTATCCATCTGCGAAAGACCTCGGCTTGTGCCGATTGAATCCAAAAAGCAAGAGCCACAACCATATCCAGCCCGTGATAGTCCGGCACAACATTGCAACCAACCAACGTTGCACCGTTGGTGCAGTCAGCCATTACAATATTGGTTTTTAAAATCGCACGTATGTTGGAACGTATTGTCGGGATCATTACCTCGAACAATTCGGCAATCTCAAAATCACGCATCTGTACATTTGCAGGCACGCTTACCGTGTCATTATCGCTAATTGTTACAATACTTCTTTTCATATCTATCTCTAAATTCAAAATAGTTATACTCAGCCACTATCGGCATATCCTTATCTTCAAAAACCTTAAACTTCCTTTTACAGCTCCCCGCTATTCGTTTCATGTCATCGCCAACCTTCTTGTTGCTCATGCGAGCGTAGATTTCGGTGGTTTTTAGATCCTTGTGTCCCATCATCTTGGCGACAGTCTCAATAGGCACATCATTGAGCAGAGTAATCAATGTTCCAAAATTATGGCGGCTTTGGTGGTACGAAATAGGCTCTTTTAGGCCGCATAATTTTTGCATCTTACCCAGATTCTCATACATTGTAGACCACGTAGTCATATTGAATAATCTATCGCTTTTGCGCTCACTCCGATATTTTTCAATAATCTTCAAAGGAATTTCCAGCAGAGGAACATAACACTCTGTACCCGTCTTCTGCCGTTTGAAAGAGAGGTATTTATCCCCTTTATTGTTAATGCCTATATTTTTATCCGTCAATTTTACAACATCCGAAAACGAAGTGCCTGTAAACGTGGAGAAGATAAACATATCACGGCTAAAACACAAGGCTTTGGATTTAATCTCTGTTGTCATTAGCTTGTGCAAATCATCTTCTATTTGGTGGCGACATTCTGGTGGTACAACCTCAAACTTGTATCCTAAAAATGGATCTTTACGGAGCGTACCTTGATTTATTGCACGTTTAATAACTCGTTTTAGAGAAATGGCAACTCCATTAGCAGTATTTATTGACAATCTCTTTTCACCTCTTAAAAAGAGCATCAGGTCCTCTAAAAATCTTAGATTCAATTTGATTAGCTCTATATCCTCTACATTATATTGAGCTTTTACAAAATCAGTGATATGGTTAATGGCGTAGTGGTACATCAGAAAGCTTTTCTCCTCTCTATTAACCCCAACCATCTGTTTGTATTGCTCATTATGCTCCCTAAAGAGTTCAAGCAACATATTGGTTTTCTGTCCGATATTACAAACACTGTTTTTAAGAAGCTCTGCCGTTACATATCCTTGCTGCTTAATATAATCTTTGTGGTAGCCAGCAATGGCATCTGTTAGCTCCTGTAATTGGTTGTTGATTTCCATTGATTCACGCTCTCGTCCTTTAAGACGATATCTTTTAGCATCCCAGAGAGTAGGATTAACCTCTATCTTTGTGGAGAACTGAACCATCTCACCACTAACAGATATACGCCCCATAACAGTGGTGGTGCCATTTTTCTTAATTCGTCCTTTGTTGATATAAAACATCACAGCAAAAGTGTTATACTTTACTTTTTCCATATTATAAGTTTGCTAAATGATACTTTCCGTTGATGTTTTTGGCGAGTCGCTTCATATCACTATCCACTTTCTCGTATGATATTTGAGCATAGATACGAGTGGATTTTACCGTGCTATGCCCCAGCATTCTACTCACGGTTTCCATCGGAATGCCTTGAGACAGAGTGACAACACTGGCGTAGCAATGTCGGGCCGTATGAAAGCACAGACATTTATCTATACCGCACATTTGTGCTATCTTTTTTAGGTGTAGATTGGTCTTTACATTACTCAACATTCTGAATACGTGTTCGCCATCGGTTGAGCCCCTATATTTGTCAATCAATTTTATAGGCAGGTCTAATAGAGGGACGTGAAACTCAATGCCTGTTTTGATACGTTTAGAGTGAATCCATACCGTCCCATCAACATTTGTTGCAAGGTCGCTATATTTCAGATTGCGAATATCACTGAAAGAGATGCCAGTGAAAGCAGAGAATAAAAATAGGTCTCGAACCAAATACCTGCTCGGAATATCAAGAGGTGTAGTCATAATCAGTTCAAGTTCCTGACGTGTTAGGGTCTTAGGCTTTGACTCTTCGCCCTCACTGCGGAATGATATAAAAGGATCAAAGACAATTACATCATCAGTAATTGCAGATTTAACCATCAGCTTAATTTTGCCGATTATACTGACAACGCTATTGGGTTTGAACTTTCGCTCTACACGTAGGTAGTGGTCGAATTTCTCAATGAAAGAGTAATCTAGTGCACCAAATGAAATGTCTTTAAGATTGTATTTTGCTTTTAGAAACTCCTTCAAGTATTTAAAGGCGATACGATATTGGTCACAACTCTTTGCTTTTAGGTTGACACCAACACGCTGAAGCATCATTTTGTGTAATTTATCACAATAGCCGAGCAGGGATTCTTGCCCAGATGCCATACCTTGAAAGGCTACTGCAACCTCTTTCGGGGTGGCTGTACCTTTTCGCTCAATTAACTCTTCGTGGCTCGCATGAATAGATACCACAATCTTATCTAAAGCACGGTTTAGGTCAGTGGCAACCTTGCTTTTTCCTAATGCCCTTGCTGCCTTAATATCCCATAGGGATATAGGAACACTTAATTTTGCACTAAATTGTGCCATCTGTTTGCCGATGGAGATGCGCCCCATAATTGGAACGGTTCCATCCTTTTTTATCTCTTTGTGTCGGAGATAAAAACTAACTTTTAGTTCTTCGCTCATAATACTGAATTTTACTGTGATTTTTACGTCACAAAATTACTTTATCACGAGTAGGAGAACGCTATCAAGATATACGCAGGATGGCGAATAGCAATCTTAATATCAAACAATTAGCTGTTTTGAATTGCGCCATATTGCATTCCGAAAAACTGCTAACACAATCGTAACGTAACTACTTCGGAAAACCACTAAAAACTGCATTTTTACCACTTAGCAACCTGTTGCGATCTTCTGCGTATAACGCATATTATCAACCATTTACCCCAATTCTCGCTCTATTGCATTTTGCGGTTGTTATCTGTCTGGTCACCAACGGGCAAGAAACCAGAAACATACTAACGGGCGATTATACCGAGCTAACAGACACAAAGCTGGTTGATAAAGAGGCCTGGGATAAACAACCGGGTAAACCTCAACTCAGCTGGGGATCAACAGACGTAAGATACAGTAAGCTGAATGTTCCTTCGGTAAATAAAACACAACGTTTGCGGATTTCAGGCTGGAAAGGCGAGCGTGTAAATGCACAAGCTATTCTGTGGACGACCAATAACCTTGAGAAAGTAAGCCTATCGGTATCCGACCTTACCAACGGGAAATCGGTTATTCCCGCGTCGGTTATCCGGACTAACTTTGTACGTTATGTTATGACAGACGAACTCAACAAAGATGGAAAAGGCGGTTGCGGACACCGTCCTGTTAAAGCCGATTGGGACTCGTCTGTTGTTGCCGATGTATTGGATATCATCAAGGTAAAGGACGTAAACGCCCGTTCTGCCCAGCCAATTTGGATAAACACATGGATTCCTGAAAATACAAAACCAGGCGTATACAAAGGCACGGTAACCCTTACTTACAATACCTCGTCGGCCCTCACCCTCAATCTTGAAGTAGAGGTTCTAAACCGGACCTTACCTGCACCCAAAAACTGGGCTTTCCATTTGGATTTGTGGCAAAATCCCTATTCGGTTGCCCGATACCACCAGGTTCCGCTATGGAGCAAAGAGCATTTCGATGCCATGCTTCCGGTAATGAAGACACTGGCCGATGCCGGACAAAAAGTAATTACCACCACCATTATGCACAAACCCTGGAACGGACAAACGGAAGATCATTTCGACAGTATGATCTTCAGAATGAAAAAGATGGACGGAACCTGGGAATTCAGGTACGATGTTTTCGATAAATGGGTGAATTTCATGATGAACGAGGTAGGAATAGACAAACAGATAAACTGCTATACCCTAATTCCCTGGGCATTGCGCTTCGATTACTTCGACCAGGCCACCAACCGTATTCAATTTATTGAGGCAAAACCGGGAGATAAGGCATACGAGGACTATTGGGGACCGTTTCTGAAAGATTTTGCCCGACATCTGAAATCGAAAGGATGGTTCGACAAAACTACTATCGCCATGGATGAAAGAGGACTAGATGCCATGCAGGAGGCTATTAAGGTGATTAAAAATGCAGATCCTGACTTCAAGATATCGCTGGCAGGAAATTACCATCCGGAGATAGAAAAAGATTTATACGATTTATGTCTCGCCTTCGGACACAACTTCCCGGCCGATGTGAAAGCCAGAAGAGATAAAGAAGGTAAAATAAGTACCGTGTACACCTGCTGTGCCGAAGCCTTGCCAAACACATTCACCTTCTCTCCTCCGGCAGAGGCAACCTGGATCGGCTGGCATGCCATGGCCGGAAACTATGACGGTTATCTACGCTGGGCCTACAACAGCTGGACCAAAGAGCCCTTGCTGGACTCCCGTTTCCGGAGCTGGGCTGCGGGCGACTGCTACATTGTATATCCGGAAAACAGATCAAGCATCCGTATGGAAAAACTGATCGAAGGAATTCAGGACTACGAAAAGATAAACATTCTGAAGGAAGAATTCAAGAACAAGAATAACAAGAGCAAGCTTGAAAAGTTGAATACCCTTGTTTCTTCATTCACCCCCGAAGGTCTTACCAAGGCTGATCCTACCCAGGCGGTTCAACAGGCAAGAACGGAACTGAATAAATTCTAATAAATAAACAGAAAAAGGAATTATCTATGTTGATAATTCCTTTTTCTGTTTTATCTCATCTACCTCCACGGGGACCTCTGTTCCCTTGCATCTGTTTTTCCTTTTCCTGGAGTTGTTTGAATTGCTCTTCGCTCAGAACCGCTTTAAGTTTCTCGTCACGTTCCGCACGAAGGGTCTTCATTTTTTCAAACATGGCCTGCCGGTCACCGCCCATTTTCTCACGCTCACTCTGCATCTTGCTCCTGAATTCATCCGAAATCTTCTGATACTCGGCTGCCTGCTTCTCATCCAGCTTCAGTTCGGAGATCATCCGCTCCTGCATAGCCTTCATATCCGCACCTCTCCTCGCTGTTCTGTTTTCCTGAGCAATCAAGACTGTGGAGCTCAGAAACAAAATCAAAAACAAACCAATTAATTTTTTCATATCCAATTCAATTAAAAGTTATTGAATAAATTACACATAAAGTACAGACTGATTCTTTATCAAATAGTTTAAGCCCGTATAAAAGAAAAAACAGACAGCAGTGAATCTTAAACGTAAAATTGTTAATTACAAAAAAAACGAAGTTTTAGTATTAAACCAAATTAAATTAATAATGTCTATCTATCCAGAACAAAAATTGTTAAGACTAATAATTATGAAACTGGGAAAAATCCTTTTGGTGTTGATTGTAGTACTCTTTACGTTGCCAGCTATGGCACAAACGGGAGTCACTGTTACAGGTAGAATTGTTGAACGAGGAAATAATCTCCCGGTCGAACAAGCAACTGTAAGATTACTGACAGGCAAAGACAGCACCTTGGTAGGAGGTGTGGTAAGTTCGGCAAATGGTAATTTCACGCTTAAAAATATAAAAGCCGGCAGCTATCTGCTGCATGTAACCTTTGTAGGATTCGAGCCTACCTATCAGCCTCTGCAGATTACAGGGAAGGTAAATCCTGTTAAGATAGGCAATATCGAACTTACCGATGGAGCTATCCAGCTGGGCGAGGCTGTTGTAGTTGGGAAAGCAAACGAAGTTGTGGTAAGAAACGATACGGTTGAATATAATGCCGACTCGTACAAAGTTACCGAGGGCTCCGTTCTGGAAGATCTGTTGAAAAAGATGCCGGGCGTAGAAATTGCTTCAGACGGTAAAGTTACCGTAAATGGCAAAGAGATTAAAAAAATCATGATAGACGGAAAGGAATTCTTCTCGGACGATCCTAAAGTAGCCTCCAAGAACCTTCCCGCAAAGATGGTAGACAAGGTTCAGGTGCTGGATAAGAAATCGGATATGGCGATGATGACCGGCTTCGACGATGGCAACGAAGAGACCGTAATCAATCTTACCGTAAAACCGGGGATGAAACAAGGATGGTTCGGGAATGCTTTTGCCGGATACGGAAGTGAAAAGCGCTATGAAGGGAATGCCATGGTAAACCGATTTATCAACAATGATCAGTTTACCTTTATGGGAGGACTTAACAACACAAACAATATGGGGTTCAGCGACCTTGCCTCAACCATGTTCGCCGGTATGGGAGGCGGTGGCCGCGGCGGATTCGGCCGGTTTGGAAGTGGAAACGGAATCACATCTTCCGGAAATGCAGGACTGAACTTTAGCAAGGAATTCAACAAAAAAATGACATTGGGCGGTAATGCCAGATATTCTCATTCCGACAATGATGCAGAAAGCATCAGTAAAACCCAGAATATATTCCAGAACGACAGCAGTTCCTACTACAACGAGAGCAATATCAGCCGTACTAAAAGCGACAACGTGGGACTGAATCTTCGTATGGAATGGAAGCCGGATACACTTACCAGTATCATTTTTACTCCGGATATGAGCTATAGCCGGAACAATACCTTCGAAAACGTAGACTTCGAAACGCTGGACGATACTCAAAACAGGGTGAATAAAGGAATTTCAGAATACAGATCCAATGGAGAAGGGGTAAACCTCTCGGGCCGACTTGAATTCAGCAGGAAGCTTAACAATGCAGGCCGCGTATTCAGCGCCTCGCTTTCCGGAGGCCTTGAAGACACCTATAATACGGGTATAAACTATTCCAATACCGAATATTTTCAATCTTCCAACCCGTCTGAGGTGATCGATCAGAAATTCCGTTACGACAATACAGGCTTCAATTATCGCGCCTATGTTTCATGGGTAGAACCCATCGGACGCAATAATTTTATTCAGGCAACCTACAGTTTTAGTCAGCGTAACCAGGAATCCCTTAAGAATTCGTATATTCTGGGAGAAGACGGAGCCTATTCCGTACTGGATACGGCTTACAGCCAGAGTTACAAGAATCACTTTATCAACCAACGAGCCAGTCTGAGTTTCAAGGCACAACGGGAAAAGTATAATTATACCATCGGTTTGAATGTTGACCCGTCGTACACGAAGAGTATCAATTTTGTTGGCGACATTAATTTGAATGAGTTGAAACGGAGTGTGGTTAACCTGTCTCCAATGGCTCAGTTCAATTATATATTCAATAAACAGACCAATCTGCGTATCAATTACAGCGGCCAGACAAGTCAGCCCAGCATGACGCAGTTGCAGCCGGTAGCAGACGTTTCGGATCCGTTGGTTACAGTTATCGGTAATCCGGACCTGAATCCGCGGTACACAAACAACCTGTTTCTAAGATTCCAGAAATTTATTCCGGAAAAGCAGACTGCATTCATGGTATTTGCCAACGGAAGTTACGTTATAAATGACATTGTAAGCTATACCACCTATCAGGGAACCAGCGGTAAGCGACTCACTACTTATAAAAACGTGGATGGAAATTACAACGGGAACCTTCGTGCCATAATAAACACGCCGTTGAAAAATAAAAAATTCTCGGTAAATTCAATGACGATGCTTTCTTATTCCAACAATAAAGGATTTATCAACTCGGACGAAAATACCAGCAAAAGCTTTACAGTAATGGAACGTGCGGGTATTGATTTCAGATCAAATGTGGCCGACTTCGGACTAAACGGAAATATCCGGTACAACAATGTTACCAACTCCTTCCAGGCGCAGAACAACCGAAGAACCTACAACTACGGAGCAGGTGCAACAACAACGTTATACCTTCCGCTTAATTTTAAGATTGAAAGTGACATCAATTTCTCTACCAACTCCGGTTATTCAGCAGGTTACGAGCAGGAAGAGTGGTTATGGAATGCGTCAGCCTCCAAAACATTCCTGAAAAACAATCAGGGAACCATCCGGTTTAAGGTGTACGACATCCTGCAACAGCGAAGCAACATCAGCCGTAACGTAACTGCCAGCAGCATCACCGACTCACAATACAATACGCTGAACAGTTACTTCATGGTTCACTTTATATATCGTTTCAGTATATTTAAAGGTGGAGCCACCCAATCGGATGCTCAAATGGGACCAGGCAGAGGCCGGGGCGGACATATGGGACCTCCTACGCGACACTTCTAAAAAAAGAAATACATTCCGGAAAGGGATTTACCTGCCTGCAGGTAAATCCCTTTTTTTGTGTTTTTGATGAATTAAGGATAATCTCTGTTGCAATGATTGAAAAGATTTGCTTTTGTTCACATACTTTCCTATCTTTAGCATTCCTTTAATTAAAGAAAAATGCTGGCAGCCATTTACATTGAATATATTGTAGGTACGATTTTCATCTTATTGTACACGATAACTATATTAGGGCTGGTACTCGTTATCATAACAGAAAACCGCAACCCGCTTAAAACCATCTCCTGGGTGGTTGTTTTATTGCTGGCACCCGGAATAGGACTCCTCTTTTACTTTTTCTTTGGTCAGGATAACCGTAAACAACGGATCATCTCCCGAAGAACCTACAAACGGATTATGAAAAGACCCTCAGAAAGAGTCCTTGCACAGGATAAATGCGCTGTTCCAAAACAATTTCAACCCCTTGTAACCCTTCTGAACAATACCAATCAATCGTCTCTGCTTTACGGCAGTGATATCAAGATATACACAAACGGCACAGATAAGTTCCGGGACCTTCTGGAGGAAATTGAAAAGGCACAACACCATATCCATCTTCAGTATTACATCTTCTGCGACGACGAAATTGGGAATCAGGTAAAGAACGCCCTGATAGCCAAAGCGAAAGAGGGCGTTCAGGTAAGGGTGCTGTACGACGACGTGGGAAGCTGGAACGTAAAACGGCAGTTTTTCGACGAAATGAAAGAATCAGGCATAGAGGTTTATTCGTTCCTTCAGGTTGTATTTCCGATATTCACCAGTAAGGTGAACTACCGGAACCACCGGAAGATTGTTGTTATAGACGGCAAAGTAGGCTTTATGGGTGGGATGAACATAGCCGACAGATACGTTAAAGGACTTGCCTGGGGAAACTGGCGCGATCTCCACTTTAAAATTACCGGTAAAGGAGCACAGGGATTGCAATCGGCCTTCCTTATCGACTGGTATGTGGTAAGTAAAAACCTTATCACATCACGTGATTATTACCCGGTGACACCGGCTTTGGGCGATAATTGCATTCAGATAGCCACCAGTGGTCCCACCGGACAATGGAGAACCTTGCTTCAAGCCGCCATCTTTTGTATTGCCAATGCCAAAAAGTATATTTACATACAGACACCCTATTTCCTTCCCACCGAAGGAATCAACCAGGCTTTACAAACAGCGGCTCTGGGTGGAGTGGATGTAAGATTGATGTTACCCAAACGATCGGATGCCCGTTCTGCCAACATGGCCACCCATTCCTTTATAGATGATATGCTGAAAGCCGGTGTAAAGGTATACCTGTATGAACCCGGATTCCTGCACTCCAAGCTAACGGTGATAGATGATTCGATTGCATGTATAGGATCAGCAAATATGGACTTCCGTAGTTTTGAACACAATTTTGAGATCAGTGCCTTTGTATACGACACTACATTCGCTCAGAAGATGAAAAAGGTATTTCAGCACGACATTCATCACTGCGAGCAGGTGATCCCTTCCAGGTGGCTTAAAAGATCCTTCAAGCAGCGTATACCCGAATCTTTTATGCGTCTGTTCTCTCCGCTTCTTTAAGAAAGATACTGAAATTTACAGAACCATATTCGCGGTGTTGCAAGAAATGGGGTAACGCCGAAAAATCGAAATTCTTGGGATGTTCCATAACAAACAAGCCATCCTCGCGCAACAGTTCCCGTTCCAATATCAACCGCGGAATTTCTTCCAGTTCCTTTAAGGCATAGGGAGGATCTGCAAATATAAAATCAAATGAGTCGGGACGGGCAGTCTGAATAAAGCGGAAGGCATCCCCCCTGATCAGGTCGATCGTACTACACTTAAGCTCCTCCGTCACCTTGGCAATGAACGAAGCATGGGCATTGTTCTTCTCAACAGCCGTAACCCTTTTACAACCTCTGGAAGCCAATTCGAAGGTAATGCTACCTGTTCCGGCAAACAGATCCAGGGCATCGGTATCTTCAAGATCGATTAAATTGGAGAGAACATTAAATAAATTCTCTTTCGCAAAATCGGTCGTAGGCCTGGCACTGAATGACTTGGGCACATCAAAACGACGTCTTCGGTATATACCACTAATTATTCGCATATTGATAAATATAATAAATCAAGGGGAGCCCGGTCTGTTCCGGAGCCCAGTAAATAAAACTCGGTTGGTATCCCTATGGATTCCATTTTGAATATAAATGAAGACAGTATCTGCTGCAGCTCACTCCTCAACAATTTAGGAGCATCCAGTAACAACAAATCCTTTTTCTGATCCATTCCGTTTTGTCGCCATGCATACAATATGAAATAGATGATATCCGTCGTATCCTGAAACGGGAACGAATTGGCAAAAAGTAAACGTCCCTGATCGTAACAGACAATATCCAGGTCGGCGCCGTGAATGTAAACATACATGTGCTTCGGAATGCTCTGTGCACTTCGCTTTTTCCATACGGAAAGGAAAGGAACAAGATGGTGTACAAAGGTGGGATTCAACAAAGAGCGGGCACAAAACTCGTATATATCTTCCGGCATATCGAAAACGACCGTCATCTCTTCTCCCCTAACAGCATTACGAATTCCTTTCTGAGTGGAGCCTGACAACGTAAAAGAAAGAAATGCCTCCTCCTCTTTATCCTTAAGCACTACATTAGGAATCAGTGTATAGCGTGACGATAAATACAGAACATGAATGGCAGCAAAGGGATAGTTGAAAAAATCGTTTTCAAAGAACAAATCCTTAAGCCAGGCAATATAGCTCTTGCTTCGGTCGTACGTTGTCTCGCCATAAAAGAACGAGCCGCTCTCCGAAGGATTGTAACCTGAAAAAGAAAGTCCATCCGAACAAAGCCGGATGGACATTTTATAATTTTCAGCGTTACCAGTATGCAAATGTTCAGGAATACTGATCGCCATTGTATGTTCTAAATTACTCCCAGTTACCAGCGTTGTTGTTGATTTCTTCGAGTGATCCTACTTTAAGACCTGCAAATTTGTTTGATTTAGTTGCCACATCCTTCAGGTTTGCAACTTCCTGCTTATCCAAATCACCCAGATAAGTATCGTATGATACGCTAGCCTCGAATACCTTGATGGTATAACCTGAACCCGAAACCAATGAAGCTGTGTCCATGAAGAAAGGTTGAGTTGTTCCAGGAACGAATTTCAAAGAGTCCACATTAAATGCAGGACCGAACAATGTATCTTTAGCAATAACCCAGAAAGTATCACGTTTGATAAGACCTTGCTTAACAGCTTCCTTTTCAGTCAGACCCTTTTCAAGCTGCTCATCTGTAAGCACACCTTCTTTTCTCAAGAAAGGGATTTTTTCTTCTTTCAGGAAGCGAGAAAGTTCTTCGAAGCTTGCAGCATGAACTTTGTACTTGTTCTTGTACTCGATCTGAGCCTTTCTGATATCAATCAAACGAGCAATGATAGCCTTTTCACGAGCACCTCTCTCTTGTTCGAACTCAATCGGAGCCATAATACTTCTGTAGCACATATAAATAAGCACTACAACTGCAGCAACTAGCAGAATCTTAAATGTAACTTTCATGGTTTGTATTATTTTTTTTAAATTTATTTCGTCCGGCAAATTTAAAAAAGAATATTTAATCAACTACCTTTATCGCAAAAAATATTGCAATCAAGATGATAAATAGTCATTTAAGCCGCCAAATTAGACAAAATTTCCCACATACGCCAACTAATGAGCAACTTTTCGCACTAAATATCCTGGCAGACTTTCTTTTATCTGCAAATGAGAATTCGGCGTTGTTGTTAAAAGGTTATGCCGGAACCGGGAAAACCTCTCTTGTAGGAGCCCTTGTAAAGACCATGAGCGGATTAAAGCAAAAAAGCGTACTTCTTGCCCCAACCGGCAGGGCTGCGAAGGTGTTATCCAATTACGCCGGTCAGCAGGCATTTACCATCCACAAGAAAATTTACAGGCAGGATGCTTTTTCAAACGATCTTTCGGCTTTCCATCCGTCGGACAACCTGCACAAAGACACCCTTTTTATCGTAGATGAAGCCTCCATGATTTCAAATCAGGGCATTGACTCTCATTACTTCGGGTCGGGCAGGCTGCTGGACGACCTGGTACACTATGTATATTCGGGCGAAAACTGCCGGCTGATGCTTATGGGCGACACGGCACAGCTCCCCCCGGTGATGCAGGTGGAAAGTCCCGCGCTGCAGGCCGACATACTTAAAGGATACAACCTGCAGGTAGATGAAATACAGCTTACGGAAGTGGTCCGCCAGGATCTGAATTCGGGCATTCTGTACAACGCCACCCTGTTAAGGGACAGTCTGCGGAACAACCGGGTGGAAATTTATCCGAAGCTTACGGTTAAAGGTTTTGCCGACATCCAGATGATTAACGGAAGCGAGTTGATTGAAGCCATTTCCAATGCCTACAGCAAAGACGGATTGGATGATACGATCGTTATTTCGCGCTCCAATAAAAGGGCCAATATTTACAACAACGGAATCAGGAACCAGATACTATACCGCGAAGAGGAGCTATCCACCGGCGACCGGCTTATGATTGTAAAGAACAATTACTTCTGGACCCGCAACAACAAAGAGATAGACTTTATTGCCAACGGAGAGATTGTACAGGTTTTGCGCGTGCGTAACGAATCACATTTGTACGGGTTCCGTTTTTGCGACGTTACGGTTCGCTTTCAGGATTACGACATGGAACTGGATATCAAGATTCTGCTGGACACACTGCAGACCGAAGCTCCGGCTCTGCCAAAAGAGCTGAGCGACAAGCTCTTTTACACCATATTGGAAGATTACCAGGACATCTCCACCAAGTCCGGAAAGATGAAGAAAATGAAGGAGAACCCCCATTACAATGTCGTTCAGGTAAAGTATGCCTATGCCATTACCTGCCACAAGGCACAAGGGGGCCAGTGGAAGAATGTTTTTCTGGATATTGGCTACATGACCGAAGAGATGCTGGGCGAGAACTTCTACCGGTGGCTGTATACGGCGATGACTCGTGCCACTGACAGGCTTTATCTGGTAAATCTTCCGGAAGAGTTTGTAGGCTAATTTCACTTTTTTCGGTTAAATGGCATGCATGTATATAATAATTACTTATTTTTGCTCGGAATATAAAGATCATTCGGCATGGGAGATAAAGAAAAAATGGATTACCTGTTGGTAGATATACGCGAACTTGAGAAGCTCGTTGCAAGTATGCGTGATGCCGAGATTTATCCGGTATCATTCTTCTCTCAGGCATATACCACCACCCAAAAGATTGTGGACAATCTGCAATCAATTGAGGCTGATCAGCTTGCCTTGTTTAAGGAACAGATGGAGAAACACCGGGCGTTGATTAAAAAGGCAGAAAGACTGGAAGCCGAGGCTGCACTGGTAACACAAATGCAGGAGCAGGAATCCAACTATGAACCGGTGCAAGAGATGGAATTGCCATCCGTGGAAGAATTAAATGAAGAAAAAGAATCTGTTGCAACTCCGGCAGAGGTTACGGTCGTAGCCGAAAAAACGGTATCGGAGCCTGCCTCAAGTTTATCTTCTGCATCCTCTCACGCTACTACATTGGAACAGTCGCTCCCCCATTCTATTTCGTTGAATGAGGTGATACAGAAAAAGTTTCTGGCCGACTTCAGGAAGGCATTCAGTCTGAACGACCGTTTCAGGTTCCGCAGGGAACTGTTCGGGGGAGACGAAGGGCGGATGAATGAAGCGATCAGCGATTTAAATGAGTTGCAATCGTTTGAGGAATCGATTACATATCTCGACAAAAAATTAAAATGGAATGTGGAAGACGAAGCCGTGGCAGATTTTATTAAATTGCTGGAAAAACGTTTTTCATAAATATAAGCATATTTACTGATGGCAAAATTAACAATTGTTCCCACTCCGGTAGGTAATCTGGAAGACATCACACTCAGGGCCTTAAGGGTTTTGAAGGAGGCCGATCTTATTCTTGCGGAAGATACGAGAACAACAGGTTTCTTATTGAAGCATTTTGAGATACAGAACAAGATGCTCAGTCATCATAAATTCAATGAGCATAAGTCGGTTGACCAGCTGGCAAGCCGAATCCGGGGGGGCGAAAACATCGCCCTGGTTTCCGATGCCGGTACGCCCGCCATCTCCGATCCGGGTTTTATGCTTGTACGTGCATGTGTTGAACAAGGAGTGGATGTAGAATGTCTGCCCGGTGCGACAGCCTTTGTCCCGGCTCTTGTAAATTCGGGGTTACCTTGCGATAAATTCTGTTTTGAAGGCTTTCTTCCCCAGAAAAAGGGAAGGCAGACCCGGTTGAAGGAACTTGCCGTAGAACCCCGTACAATTATTTTTTATGAATCTCCTTTCCGGCTGGTAAAGACACTTACTCAACTGAGTGAATTTATGGGAGCCGAACGAAAGGTATCCGTTTCGCGCGAGATTTCAAAATTGCATGAAGAAACGGTTCGAGGTACCCTCTCGGAAGTCATATCGCATTTTTCGATGAACGAACCTAAAGGTGAGATTGTTATAGTTTTAGCAGGCTTAAATAACAAGATGGAAAAAGAGAAAGTCAACGAAGTTTAATTAAAGATTCAATCAAAAACATGAAAAAAGTACTAGTTACGATTATCTGTGCAGCCATGTTCGCCTCTTGCGGGCAGAACTCTGCGGATTATAAACAATTACAGGCAGAAAACGACTCGCTTAAACTAGAAAATGCAAAATCGTCTACTGAGTTGAATGAAATGCTTTCAATTCTGAATGAAGTGGAAACTAATTTCCAGTCCATCCGTGATGCCGAAAATTACCTGTCTATCCAACAACAAGGAGGTGCAGAGCTTAATCAAAATAGCAAAGAGCAAATCAGAAGCAACATGCAACTGGTTACCGAAACCTTGAAAAAGAATAAAGAGCAGATTGCAAAATTGCAGGCTCAGCTTAAATCAAGCGGTTTCAAATCTGCTGAATTGAAGAAGACGGTGGACAGACTTGCTTCCGAACTGGATCAGAAGACTGCCATGATCGTGGCTCTTCAGGAAGATCTGGCTAACAAGAACGTACGCATCCAGGAGTTGGACGAAATGGTTGGTTCACTTTCGCAGGATGTAGAAACTCTTTCAAGCACTACAGCCGCACAGTCGGAGAAGCTTCATGCACAAGACAAGGCGTTGAATACGGCTTACTATTGCTTCGGAACTTCCAAGGAATTGAAAGACCAGAAGATTCTTAGCGGTGGAGGTATTTTTGCCAAATCAAAAGTGCTTCAAAGCGGATTCAATAAAGATTATTTCATTACCATCGATATCCGTGAAGTATCTGAAATACCTTTGTTCTCACCCAAGGCTCAGCTTAAATCGAACCATCCGCAAGGCTCTTATCAATTTGATAAAGACGAAGATGGCAATCTTACGCTGAAAATTACAGATGTAAAACAATTCTGGAGTCTGGGTAAATATCTTGTTATCGAAGTTGGATGAAAAACTGATGTACAAGAATTTATTCATTGATCTGGACGATACCCTCTGGGATACGTATCATAACAATAAAGAATGCCTCGAAGAAGTATATACCGATTATAAATTTGATCGGTTTTATGCCTCCTTCGAGGCTTTTTTTGCCACCTATATGCCGAATAACCTCTCCTTGTGGGAGCAATACCGCGAGGGCACTATCGATAAACAAACCCTCATCGTTGAAAGGTTTCTGCATATACTCCGGCCGTTTGGCATATCGGATCCTTCCTATGTGATTGCCCTCAACAGGGATTTCCTGAATCGTACGACATTGAAAACCCGCCTTATCCCCGGATCGATTGAGACATTGGATTACTTTAAGTCGGCCGGCTACCGTCTGTTTATCCTATCCAACGGATTCAGGGAGGTACAATCAAAAAAACTCTTCAATGCGGGACTTTCGCCCTATATCGAACGGATGATTCTTTCCGAAGATGCCGGCATAAACAAACCTCACAAACAAATTTTCGACTTTGCACTTATCAATACCAATTCACGACGCAGCCAGTCTTTAATGATAGGCGACAGCTGGGATGCGGATATTGCCGGAGCCTTTAATGCCGGGATGGATCAGCTTTGGTTTAATCCGGAAGGGCTGCCTTCCAAAGGGTTTGAGCCAACCTTCACAGTCAAACAGCTCACCGAGATAAAGGATATACTTTAAAAGGTAGTAGTATTCTATTGTTCAGATAGTGATAGTTAACATTTTTGTTAACGAACATTTAATCGTTGGACCATGGTTGAGATATCGTTGGACCTAGGTCCAACGATATCTCAACCATGGTCCAACGATAAGTTGACCTGGGTCCAACGAATAGATCCCAACGAAGAACAGGGCAGACGCATATTATTTTAGAGCTAAAAGAGTAAGGATTATTACTTAATGTGTATATATATAATGCAGATATTCAATATATTAAACATAGCATATCTGACGTTCATAATTTATTGTATCAAAACATCGTCAATTTAAAATAAGATTAAAATAGCCATATTTAATATTAATCGTACATATTGTATGTGATAAAATTTGCTTTAAAAATAATAACCGTCTCTAAAAATTGGATGTATCTTTTTGCTACGACAACTTTGTTAAGTTAAAACTTTAATCAGAATATTTAAGTTCAGTTTGAAGTCATATTGACATTACTAAAAAGAGCCCAAAAACGGTAATTACAACTACGAAAAGAAAGATAATAAATCTTCAAAATAATCACTTAAACTCATTGATATCTCAGTAAAAAATCGTATATTTACCTTATTATCAATAGTTTAAATACATAAAATATGACATTGCTTGCTTTTGCTTCAAGTATCGAAGATTATCGTTTTGACAGAAATAAGGTTCACTCTGCAGAAACTATTATTTATATTACGTTAGCTGCCGTTATTTGCGGGGCCGAGACATGGAATGAAATAGAAGACTTTGGTCATTGTAAAATTGATTTCTTCTCTCGTACGATCCCTTCTTTTAATGGAATACCCTCACATGATACATTTAACCGATTTTTCACAGTCTTGGATACCTCATATTTTGAAAATCAATTCAGAGAATGGGTTAAATCCATATGTGGCAAGTATAAAGGCGTGGTTGCTATCGACGGCAAAACAATATGCGGAGCATATGAGTCTGAAGAGGCTAAATTATTCAGAGGTACCTACTTAAAACCATCGAGTCCCAAATATAAACTTCACATGGTAAGTGCCTGGGCCGCAGACAATGGAATAAGCCTTGGACAAATCAAGACAGAAGAAAAATCCAATGAAATTACCGCTATCCCCGAACTATTGGAAGCATTAGATATTAAAGAGTGTATAATCACTATTGATGCTATGGGATGTCAAAAGACAATAGCATCTAAAATAATAGACAAAGAAGCTGATTACGTTTTGGCTGTGAAAAACAACCATATGCATTTATACAAAGAAATAGAACATTTTTTCACCATTTGGAGTGCTGAGAAGCCCAACCGGGTAAGCGTTTACGAGAAGAGCGAGACTGGACATGGTCGTTTGGAAAAAAGAACTTGCATAGCCTGTGACAACCTATACTGGTTAAATACTAAAGACTTCACTCAATGGGCTGGTTTGAAAACATTTGCCTGTGTCATTACAGAGCGTACCGTTCCAGGCGAAAAAGGCCCTCGTAAACAAAAAGAAACCAGATACTATATTTCTTCATTAGCTTTAGATGCTGAATTAATCGCTAGTTCTGTCAGAAAACACTGGTCTGTGGAAAATAATTTACACTGGCAATTGGATGTCTCGTTTAATGAAGATTACGGAAGAAAGAAGAACAATGCTGCCGTCAACTTTTCGCTTGTCTCTAAAACAGCTTTATCTATGTTAAAGCACTATGAAAGTAAAAGTAGCATTGCTCGCAAAAGAAAATCAGCAGGATGGTCTGACGACGTTCTCCAAAGCATACTTTCTGTGGAGAAATTTTAATGCGTCTGCCCTGCAACGAAGAAAATGCTTAAGATAGATTGGTTTGCGGGTTAAATACAGGGAGGAAACACCTACTCTATAAGCGGGGAACTATAACAAGCAGGAGGCAGGCACATACAGCCCGTGGAGAGGAATGGTGACAAATGACAGATCCACGGCATCTGTCACCACCCATCTGTCATTGGCAAAAGCCGCACCAGTAAAGGGATTCGGACTAATTTATGATAGATGACAGATCGTTTGGCAACAAATCCGTAACGGACAAAAAAAAGGAGATCCCCAACGGAGACCTCCTCTTCTATATTTAAATCAGAAGATTACTTTCCAGAAAGTTTTTCTTTCAAAGCAGCAAGTTCTTCAATGTCGCCCAGTGTAGTTTTTTCTACAGAACCTGTTACAACCTGATTTCCTTCGTCTTCTTTCTTGTTACGCTTAGCAGCAGCTGGTTTCTTTTCGCCTGCAGCAGCTTCCTTCTTAGCACCCTTTTGCTCATCTTCGAAAATACGGCTGTGAGAAAGGATGATACGTTTTGCTTCCTTGTTGAATTCGATTACTTTGAATTCCATCTTTTCTTCGGCAACAGCTTGTGAGCCATCTTCCTTTACAAGGTGTTTTGGAGTAGCAAAACCTTCAACTCCGTAAGGCAAAGATACTACAGCACCCTTATCCAATACTTCGATGATTGTTCCTTCGTGTACTGAACCAACTGTGAAGATTGTTTCAAATACATCCCATGGATTTTCTTCCAATTGCTTGTGACCTAAGCTCAAACGACGGTTTTCCTTGTCGATTTCAAGAACCTGAACTTCGATTTCGGCACCAATCTGAGTGAATTCGCTTGGGTGTTTGATTTTCTTTGTCCAAGAAAGGTCAGAGATGTGGATCAAACCGTCTACACCTTCTTCGATTTCTACGAATACACCGAAGTTAGTGAAGTTACGAACCTTAGCAGCATGCTTAGAACCTACAGCGAAACGTGTTTCGATGTTTTCCCATGGATCAGACTTCAATTGTTTGATACCAAGAGACATCTTACGCTCGTCGCGATCCAAAGTAAGGATTACAGCTTCGATTTCGTCGCCTACCTTCATGAAATCCTGAGCGCTGCGCAGGTGCTGTGTCCAAGACATTTCAGAAACGTGGATCAAACCTTCTACACCTGGAGCGATTTCGATAAATGCACCGTAATCAGCCATAACAACTACTTTACCCTTCACTTTGTCGCCAACCTTCAGGTTTGCATCCAAAGCATCCCATGGATGCGGAGTAAGTTGCTTCAAGCCAAGAGCGATACGTTTCTTTTCGTCGTCGAAGTCAAGGATAACAACGTTGATCTTTTCGTCCAATGTAACGATTTCTTCCGGATGTGATACACGGCCCCAAGAAAGGTCGGTGATGTGGATCAAGCCGTCAACGCCACCCAAGTCGATGAATACACCGTATGAAGTGATGTTTTTAACAGTACCTTCAAGTACCTGTCCTTTTTCAAGCTTAGAGATAATGTCTTTCTTCTGTTGTTCAAGTTCAGCTTCGATAAGAGCTTTGTGTGAAACAACCACGTTCTTGAATTCCTGATTGATCTTAACAATCTTGAATTCCATAGTCTTACCAACAAATACATCGTAGTCGCGGATAGGCTTCACGTCGATCTGAGAACCCGGCAAGAATGCTTCGATACCGAATACGTCTACGATCATACCACCCTTTGTACGACATTTGATAAAGCCCTTGATGATTTCGTCTTTCTCAAGCGCTTCGTTTACACGATCCCATGAACGGGTAGCGCGGGCCTTCTTGTGAGAAAGGATTAATTGTCCTTTTTTGTCTTCCTGACTTTCGATGTAAACTTCTACTTCGTCGCCTACCTTAAGTTCAGGATTGTAACGGAATTCTGCCATAGACACAACACCGTCTGATTTGAAACCAATGTTAACCACAACTTCACGTTTGTTTAACGAGGTTACAGTACCCATAACAACCTCTTTGTCCTTTACGGTGCTCAAAGATTCGTCATAAGTTTTTACAAGATCATCTTTACTTACATTACCGTAAGTTTCGCCTTGTTCGAATACATCCCAATCGAAATTGTCGACCGGAACAATGTTCTTCAAATTTTCCATTCTTTAATTGTTACTACTGTTTGTTAATTAGTAAATTGGACATTATATTGTCATATCTCAAAAACTGGGTGCAAATTTAATCCTTTTTTTCTGATTAACAAGCTATTCCGATTCACTTTTTTGTTGTTTACGTCTAAATAAAACACGTAGTCTATAGTCGGCAAACAACAATAAAGCAACCAAAGCGGCAATGAAAAGATAGAAGATGGTAACAGGCTGATCCGGCATGGTGATGCTTGGAAATACAATTTTGGTATACAACATACCCAACACAGCCAAAACAACCAGCACAAACGAGGCGGCACAAACGGCTATCAATCCCAGCCGCTCCGCTCTTTTCCGTTTTTTGGCTGCCTCAGCAAATACCCGCCCCATCAGATCGGAACGAAACGAGGGCGATAAAGAACCTTTGTCGAGTTGTTTGAAAAGGTTGTTTAACAGTTCGGTTTTATCGGAAGTTGTATTCATACGTTAATCCTCCATTTCTTTTAATAACACAAATAATTTTTTACGGACCCGGTGCATACGTGTTTTAACATTAGACAATGTAAGACCGCTGATAACCGAAATCTCGTCCATACTTTTCTCCTGCATATAGAACAAAAGTATGAGTGCACGCTCGTCGGCAGGTATTTTGCCGAGAGCTTTTTCAAGCCGTTCGATCTGCTCGTTGTTACGGATCAGTCCCAGGGATTCATTCACCTCGTCTTCCGATACATTGGAGAGCTGCTCCTCTTCGATGGCAAGGTACTCATATTTTGTCTTCCTTGTATAAGATACCGCCGTATTGTAAGCAATACGGTAGATCCAGGTCGAAAAGCTGCAATCCCCCTTGAACGACTTCAACGATTGGAATACTTTAACAAATACATCCTGCGTAAGCTCCTCCGCATCTTCCCTGTTATGCACCACCCTATAGATAAGAGCATGCACCTGGTTACTGTATTTATCCAGCAAACAGACAAAGCAGGATGTATCTCCGGAAAGGACACGTTGGATGTAATATGTATCTGTATATAGTTCCATCTATAATCTGGACGCAAGTTACATCGTTTGGTTACACGGATACAGAAAAATTGTAAAAATAAAAAAAGTTTTTAGTATTGAGGTGTCCGGTTGTAACCTTCGGGAAGCAGGTGCGTCAAATAAGGCAAAGGATTAAAACAAATCAATTAAAACAGTACAACTATGTTAGACTTTATTATGGTGCCAACAGTAATGGCAATTATCTGCGCCGGAATATACGGCTTGTTCGAACTCTTTGTAAGACGAAACGAACGTATGGCGATTATCGAAAAGATTGGCGACAAGCTGGATGCTTCGGCTTTTGAAGGTAAACTGGGTCTGCCCAGCTATACCAAGAAGTATTCATTCTCAAGCCTGAAGGCCGGACTGCTTTTGGCGGGAATCGGACTGGGTCTGCTGGTGGGCTTCCTGATCAACATCAACGCCTTACCTTACAACCAATTCGGAAACGACTGGAACATGCGCGAAGTTTCGGGCATTGTATACGGTGCATCGGTTTTGTTCTTTGGAGGTCTGGGACTGATTCTTTCTTTCATTATTGAGATTTCCATGTCTAAAAAGAAAGACTAAACGGTAAAGAAATGTGTGTTTAACGTTTATGATGCGGGCAGGATAAGAGGAGTCCTGCCGGCGAAAAGCTAAACAGGCAACCAAGGGTAGAAAACTACTCAGGCTGCCTGTTTTGATCATATAATCACGTCAAACAATTTCGATCAGAACTCGGACGTAAAATGGAACTTGATTTGCGGAAAATCATTCTGCGCCATCATAAGCACATACCCCGAATCGGCCAGAAATACATCTCTGCCTTCGCGGTCTACAGCCATATATTGAACCTTTCTTTTCTTGAAATTCTCAAGTACCTGGGCATTGTCGCTTTCTATCCAACAGGCTTTGTAAAGACTGATCGGATCCCAACGGCACTGCGCTCCGTATTCGTGAAGCAGACGGTATTGAATAACTTCAAACTGAAGCTGGCCAACGGTTCCGATAATCTTACGGCCGTTAAACTGATTTATAAACAGCTGGGCAACGCCTTCGTCCATAAGCTGGTCGATTCCCTTATTCAACTGCTTGGTCTTCATCGGATCATCGTTCTCGATGTATTTGAACATCTCGGGTGAGAAGCTGGGTAACCCTTTGAAATGAAGGTCTTCGCCGGCTGTAAGGCTATCGCCTATCTTAAAGTTTCCGGTATCGGGTAAACCTACGATATCTCCGGCAAACGCCTCATCCAATACCTCTTTCTTCTGAGCCATGAAGGCTGTGGGACTGCTGAAGCGCATCATCTTTCCGTGGCGGATGTGTTTGTAGTTGGCATTACGCTCGAAACGGCCCGAACAGACTTTCACAAAGGCGATACAACTGCGGTGGTTCGGATCCATATTGGCATGTATCTTGAAAACGAATCCTGAAAAGGTATCCTCTTCCGGCTCCACTTTACGTTCGATTGCCTGTACCGGACGAGGGGAGGGAGCGATGCGGACAAAGCAGTCGAGCAACTCTTTTACCCCAAAGTTATTGAGTGCCGAACCAAAGAACACCGGGGCAACATCTCCGGCCAGGTAGGTGTTTACATCAAACTCGGGATATACCCCTTCAATCAGTTCGATGTCGCTACGCAATTTGACAGCCAGAGGTGCTCCGATATGGTTTTCCAGTTCGGGGCTGTTGATATCCTTAAATTCAATATTTTCTGTTACGAACTGCTTACTAGGTGTATACAGGTTCAGCTTTTCTTCAAAAATATTGTACACACCCTTAAAGCGTTGCCCCATATCGATGGGCCAGCTGAGGGGACGTACATTGATCTGAAGCTCCTCTTCGATCTCGTCCAGCAAATCGAAGGGATCCTTTCCGTCGCGGTCCAGCTTGTTTACAAAAACAATAACCGGTGTTTTACGCATACGGCATACCTCCATCAGTTTTCGGGTCTGAGCCTCCACCCCTTTGGCGATGTCGACCACTATAATAACACTATCCACCGCCGTAAGGGTACGGAATGTATCTTCGGCAAAGTCCTGGTGACCAGGAGTATCGAGAATGTTGATTTTATAGTCGTCGTAATTGAATCCCATCACGGAAGTAGCAACCGAGATTCCACGTTGCTTTTCAATCTCCATCCAGTCGGATGTAGCGGTTTTCTTGATCTTGTTTGATTTTACCGCACCGGCCACGTGAATAGCTCCCCCAAAAAGCAGAAGCTTTTCGGTAAGGGTTGTCTTTCCGGCATCCGGGTGACTGATAATAGCAAACGTTCTTCTCTTTCTGATCTCTTCTGAAAACTGACTCATTTCTATATAATATAATGTATATACTTAATTTGATGCGGCTAATCTTTCCAGACAGTTCCGCAGACTGGTTTCCCAATGGGGAATTTCCAGCTGATAGACATCTTTGATCTTGCTCTTGTCCAATACACTGTAGTGTGGACGGCGGGCCTTGGTTGGATACGAATCCGAGCCCACAGGCAACACCTTGCAGTCCGTTATCCCGGCCAGCTGATGTATCTTTACCGTAAAATCGTACCAGCTGCATACGCCTTCGTTGGAGTAATGATATACTCCGGCCAGGAAGCTCCCTTTTTCTGCATTTTCAATCACCGAAAGCATCGCTGCAGCCAGATCGGCGGCATAGGTTGGCGTACCTACCTGGTCGAACACCACCGTGAGCTTCTCCTTTTCTTTACCCAGACGAAGCATCGTTTTCACGAAATTATTGCCGAAAGGTGAATAAAGCCATGCCGTACGTATTACCACAGAGTCTTTGCATACGGCCAGAAGCGCCTCTTCGCCGGCCAGTTTCGAGCGGCCATAGGCAGAAACCGGACAGGTCTGATCGTTTTCGCGGTAAGGCTTGCAGGAGGTGCCGTCAAACACATAGTCGGTCGACACATGAATTACCTTCGCTCCCACCCGGGCGGCTGCTTCACCAAGATTTGCCACAGCATCGCGGTTGATCCGGTCGCACAAGGCACTGTTATCTTCTGCGGCATCCACTGCGGTATATGCTGCACAATTTAATACATAATCTATCTTGTTGGATACCATGTAAGCCTTTACAGATTCTTTATCACAGATATCCAAGGTATCTACATCGGTAAAGAAAAAGATAAATTGCGGATGGAGCTGAGCCAGTAGTCTCACTTCGTTGCCCAACTGACCGTTGGCTCCTGTAACCAATATGTTTTTCATACGATTCGTTTTTAACAAGGATGTTTCTTATTCCTCTA
Source organism: Macellibacteroides fermentans (assembly GCF_013409575.1). Taxonomy (NCBI): domain Bacteria; kingdom Pseudomonadati; phylum Bacteroidota; class Bacteroidia; order Bacteroidales; family Porphyromonadaceae; genus Macellibacteroides; species Macellibacteroides fermentans. Next base: position 352,254 of record NZ_JACCCY010000003.1, read on the forward strand.
TTTCTAATTTCCCCTCCTTCTCCATACGATACTTCTCGGATAAGATACCCAGAAAACTGCTGATCTGCTTAATGGCCTCCATCGTCTGGTCGCTTACCGGCTTTTGCTGCATTTTCAGCAGGATGTAACCGTAAATAGCCGAAAAGCAGGTCTCCAGTTCGGGTATATTAGTCTGTCCCGATTTACTCCTCAGCTCCACAATATAAGGCAATGTCTTGTAATAGGCTGCACCGTATATCATCTCTTTGGGCGATCTCAATAACCGCAGATGAAGATCTGTAAGCGTTATGATCACATTCTTATTTAATTGGATATGTCCCTCTTCCTTTACCCCTTCGGTAAGCATCATCTGGATCAGCTCTTCATACCAGCGGGCAATCTCCTCTTTCACCTCTGCCGGCTGATCATACCGTTCCACCACCTGTTTACGGATGGCTTCCAGATCAAAATGGTTGGCACGGATCAGGTCTTCAACCTGCCACATATACAGCAGATACTCTGCTATATTTTCTTTCCGTTTCTGATTCGCTACAATCATAGGCTATAATGATAAACTATATTCTGAAATTGCTTGATAAAAATCGGAATCTTTCACCCCGAGGTGACGACAAACAAGCCGTGCCGCACTCATATTTTCTAAAAAGAAACGATCCGGGATACGTACCGGGTAATTCCCATACCGGGTAATAAGTTGCATTGTTCCCTCTGTTTCTTCCGCCACATGGCGTTCGTAAGCAATGGCTGTGATATCTTCGCGTACATGCTGAGCAAGCTCCGAAACAACCTGATCTTCTCCAAAAAAGATTAGTTTACCTTCCCGTTCGATGGATAATGTGAACCTTTTATAGGTATCCAGGTAGGCTTCGGGTGTAGCATGATCGGGCGTTGCTTTCCACTGAATATTTGAAAGGACTGCAATATGAGGTCTGTAAAACTCCAGCTGAAAACGTTTCTCGAGTGCGGATGTAGCATGTTCGTCCCCTTCGATCAGGGCAATACGAGCCTGATAACTCAGCCCGATTCTGCTGGGTAGCAACGATATTTCACTACTTAATGCATAATCAAACGCAAGTTTCTGCCTTTTCAGAGCATAGATAATCATCGAGATGATCGATTTCTTACCTCGGCTTCCGGCTACTACAACCCGGGTCTTCTCTCTCGTTCGCTGATAAATAAATTCAGGGATAGATTGGATGAGAAGGCCAAGTTCCTTTGCCTTTTGTAATTCGGGGTTGTCTTGCTTTACGCCTGCCCCCAAAACGACAAAATGGATATCTTTTGTAAGAGTTGAAGGAAACCATCCGTCACCGGCACAAACAATGCCGGCACTACGCAACCGAAGCCGATCGGCTTCGGACACGTCTTTCCCTGAAGCAGTAACCTCGTATCCCTTCTCTCTGATAGCAAGAGCCAAATCAAGAACAATAGGTTCTGTAACAGAGATTAAATGAACTTTTCGCATTTCTCAGATTTTGCTGCAAAAGTACGATTAAATAGCGAAGAAGGCAACCCATGGAGTCGCTTTTTAATAAAAAGCTTCGCTATCCTTTTAAACTTCCCTATATTTACAGGTCAAAGCCGCTTCGATTAAAGAGGGGGCATATAAGGATCATCTCAAATCATCTGAAGTTGTATGAAAATTGAGCTAATTGAAAGCGGATACTTCCTGGCAGACGGAGGAGCTATGTTCGGAGCCATCCCCAAAGCGGCCTGGAAAAGACGTTATCCATGCAACGACGAAAATCAATGTCGTCTCACCATGCGGTGCGTATTGGTAAGAACCGGATGCGGCAGGGTGATATTGGTCGACACAGGCGCCGGCAACAAACAACTAAAGGCTTTGTCTTATTATAAATTCTCGGAGTTGATTGATCTGGAAGAGGCTCTTTTAAAGAAAGGAGTGACGGCAGACATGGTGACGGACGTGGTACTTTCGCATCTGCATTTCGACCATTGCGGATATGCGACGGTAAAAGATCCATCCTCCCACTCGGCACGACCGGCCTTCCCCAATGCCACCTATTGGGTTGGCGAGACTCAATGGAACAACTTTATCCACCCCACCCCTTTGGAAGCAGATGCCTACTTTCCTGAAAACCTGCTGCCTGTTGAGGAATCGGGGAAGCTTTCCCTTGTATCTGAAGACACCTATCTGTGCCAGGAGGTATCGTTGCGTCTGTACAACGGCCATACACCCGGTCAGCTTGCCGTATACATGAATCATCCTTCGGGTACCGTAGTATTTGCAGGAGATGTGATCCCGCTGGCCGCTTCGGTATCCGCAGAGTGGATTTCGGCTTACGACACCTATCCTGTAATATCCTATCACGAAAAAGTACGTATGCTGGAAGAGGCTGTGCTGCAAAACCAGATTTTGATCTATTGCCACGATGCCTATACGGCCTGTAGCACCATAAAAAAGATAAATAACTTTTACAGGGTGGATAAAAAAATAGCATTGCAGGATGGTGAGCTCCCGCAATGCCAGTAATTAAATTCGTTTTACGTATCCGGATTAAAAATAAAGCTCTCCGAAAAACCGCGGACAATGGAAGTCGGGTTCCGGAAGGTCGATGGGATTCCAGCTTACAAAATGTGGATAAGCCGTATTATCGGCACATTTATAGAAGTTGGCCATGATCTTCTCAGGCAGGAAATTCGGATCCAGCCCCATCAGCGAAAATGGGATGGCAACAATCAGTTCCCACGACTGCACACCTTGAATTTCATCAAAGGCTGTGTGCTTGAGGGAGGATTGTCTTCTGATGCGCGCATACTCCTCTTCTGTGAGAGACGTTTTATCCTGACGGGAACGTCTTCGTGCCGCATCGCAGGTGCCAATACAGTTGAACTCGAAATTCATGTAAGTTGACTCACCCGGAACCTGCATAAAAAACTCAACACAGCTGTCCTGATGCACAGGTGAATTATCAGCCATATGGATAGCACGCAGCGAATTACCCTTTACAAAGTAACGGATATACAAATCTTTATCTCCTCTTGCCACATCAAAAGCGACAATGGGCTTATAGGGATAAGCATCCCAATTTATGACGTCAATACTTTCGCGATGGGCTTTTTCTTCCATCAGAAAACCGATGGATGTTAAATCGAGGACATCTAGTGTCTTCAAATAAGGAACCTTTAATCGTTTCATTTCACTTTAATAGATATGAAGCATTGGCAGATTAAGGAAAGAGGGCCATATTACAGAAACTGCTCCCAAAATAGAAAGCGCAACGATAATAAAACCAACAATCCTGTTCATAACACCAATCCCCCGGATATTAAACCACTTTCTTAATTTCGATATTATATACGTAATAAAAAACCACCAGCTAATCGCTCCAATACCTATCCCGCCTATACCCATTGCTAAGGTCCAGAGAGAATGTTCGGGCAATACAAATCCGAACCGGGCGAAAAGACCTATATAAAGGAGTACTATAAGCACATTGCTAAAGGTAAGGAAAAAGGCTGTAATAAAATCTTGCGTAAAGGAAAGTTTTTTCTCCTGCTGCTTGCGAAGACTTCGTACCGGATTGGTCTGGAAAATATAATATCCGAATACCCCCAGCACAATACTGCCCAGCAACTGAAGTGGCGCCTGGTTTGCTTCCACAAAGTTTACCACCACACCCATACCAAGACAGGTAAGTATCGCATAGACAATATCCGACAAAGTAGCACCCAAACCGGTTACCAACCCATGTAAACGACCTTTGTTTAAGGTCCTTTGCACGCATAGCATTCCAACAGGCCCCATGGGGGCAGAGACTAAAATTCCTATAATTATTCCTTTACTTACGATTCCAAGCATGTTAAAAATGAGTACCTCCGATTGTTTTCTGAGTGCAAATATAGTTCCTTATCTCGGTTTAAAACACAAAATATGGCACATTAGCAGTTATTAAGAAAGCTTTTCACTATCTTTGCACCTTGTTCAAGGGCCCTTGGGCCGTCAATTGATTATCCTAATAAATCGACGATATGATTCTATTTTTCAAGTCTTCAACACAAACGGTATTGGCTGTAGAAACAGCTGCTCCTTTCTCAAACGAAGATGTCCAGAAACTTATCTGGTTATTCAGCCAGGCTACTCCTCTTCAGTCCGAAACCCTGGAAGGCTGGTATGTAGGTCCCCGACGCGAAATGATTACTCCCTGGAGTACCAACGCGGTGGAAATCACTCAGAATATGGGAATTTCAGGAATCCTCCGTATTGAAGAATATTTCCCGGTTGCTTCGGGAAATGCAGAACACGATCCGATGTTGCAACGTATTTACAACGGACTGACACAAGATATCTTTAAGATTAGCAAGCAGCCCGATCCGATTGTGTATATCGAAGATATTGAAACATACAATAAACAAGAGGGATTGGCTCTTAGCGAGGATGAGGTGGTTTACCTTAACGAAGTTAGTCAGAAATTAAACCGTAAGCTTACCGACAGCGAAGTATATGGCTTTGCGCAGGTAAACTCCGAACACTGCCGTCATAAAATATTCGGTGGTGTTTTTGTTATTGACGGAGAAGAAAAAGAAAGCTCTCTATTCAACCTCATTAAGAAGACATCTGCCGAAAACCCCAACAGGCTGGTTTCTGCATATAAAGATAACGTAGCATTTAATGAAGGTCCGGTTGTTGAGCAATTTGCTCCGGCAAGTGGCGACAAGCCCGATTATTTTACAATCAAAGATATTAAAACCGTAATCTCCCTGAAAGCGGAAACACACAACTTCCCTACCACCGTAGAGCCTTTTAACGGTGCGGCGACTGGCACAGGAGGTGAAATCCGCGACCGTCTGGGTGGTGGTAAAGCAAGTTTGCCTATTGCCGGAACTGCGGTTTATATGACTTCGTATCCTCGTACCGAGGGTGCCCGCTCATGGGAAAACATTCTGAATCCGCGCGCCTGGTTATATCAGACTCCGGAGCAGATATTGATTAAGGCTTCCAACGGAGCTTCCGATTTTGGAAATAAATTCGGACAACCGCTTATTTGCGGCTCGGTGCTTACGTTCGAACATGTCGAAAACAATAAAGAATATGGTTACGACAAGGTAATCATGCTTGCAGGGGGTGTTGGTTACGCAAATATGCGTGATGCCCTGAAAGGAAATCCCGCTCCGGGCGAGAAGGTGGTTCTGCTGGGTGGCGACAACTATCGTATCGGTATGGGTGGTGGTGCCGTATCGTCGGTTAATACCGGTCAGTTTACAAGCGGAATTGAGCTTAATGCAGTTCAACGTGCAAATCCCGAGATGCAGAAACGTGCAGCAAACGTAATCCGCACCATCTCAGAATCGGATAACAACCCCATCGTATCTATTCACGACCACGGTGCCGGCGGTCACTTGAATTGCTTGTCGGAATTGGTTGAAGCTACCGGAGGACATATCGATATGAGCAAATTGCCAATCGGTGATCCGACTCTTTCTGCTAAGGAAATTGTAGGAAACGAGAGTCAGGAGCGAATGGGAATTCTTGTTCCTGAAAAAGATATTGAAATGATGAAGCGTATCGCCGATCGTGAACGTGCCCCAATGTACGTGGTTGGTGAAACGACTAATGATATGGAATTTGTATTCGAACAGGCCGATGGTGTTAAACCCATCGACATCAAGCTCGAATATATGTTTGGTAAAGCACCCAAAACGGTGATGACCGATAGTACGGTTGTAGAATCGTTCGAACCGGTGGTTTATAAAGAATCGGAGCTGCATCAATCGCTTGAAAACGTGTTGCAGCTTGAAGCTGTGGCATGTAAAGATTGGTTGACAAACAAGGTGGACCGTTCTGTAACAGGCAAGGTTGCCCGTCAGCAATGTCAGGGAGAGATTCAGTTGCCGTTGAGCGACCTGGGAGCTGTAGCATTGGACTATCGCGGCAAAGCAGGTATAGCTACATCAATCGGCCATGCACCGCAGGTTGCATTGGTTGACCCGGCTGCCGGATCTGTTATGGCTATTGCCGAATCGCTGACCAACATCGTGTTCGCTCCTCTTACCGACAAGCTTGAGGGTGTATCCCTAAGTGCCAACTGGATGTGGCCGTGCCGCAACGAAGGCGAAGATGCCCGTTTGTATGCTGCGGTTGAAGCGGCTTCGGATTTCGCCTGCAGTCTGGGAATCAATATTCCTACAGGTAAGGACTCATTGTCGATGACACAAAAATATGGTGATGAAAAGGTTTTATCACCCGGAACTGTAATCATCTCTGCCGGAGCTGAAGTAAGTGATGTTAAGAAGATCGTATCACCGGTGCTGGTACACGATAAAAATACATACATATATTATATAGACTTCTCCTTCGATTCTCTCAAACTTGGAGGCTCTGCTTTCGCTCAGACATTGAATAAACTGGGTAACGAGGTTCCAACAGTTAAGGATGCCGAATATTTCCGCGATGCATTCAACTCGGTTCAGGAGTTGATCGAAAAGGGACTTGTACTTGCGGGTCACGATATTTCGGCCGGTGGTATGATTACCACATTGCTGGAAATGTGCTTTGCCAATGTTGAAGGCGGACTTGAAGTTAACCTGGATACAATTGCCGAAGAAGATATTGTTAAGATTCTGTTTGCCGAAAATCCGGGTATCCTGATTCAGGTAAGAAATAAGAAAGAGGTAGAAAAGCTGTTGGAAGAAAACGGCGTAGGCTTTGCCCGTATTGCTAAACCAACAGACGAACGTCATATCCTGGTTTCGAAAGAGGGTGTTCAATATCATTTCGGAATCGACTATATGCGTGACGTATGGTATGAATCTTCTTACAAATTAGATGTTAAGCAGAGCGGATCGACCTGTGCAGGCAATCGTTTTGAAAACTATAAGATGCAGCCGATCCAGTATAAGTTCCACAAGAACTTTACAGGCAAGCTTACTTCGTATGGTATTTCGGCCGATCGTCGGACACCATCGGGTGTTAAAGCGGCTATTATCCGTGAAAAGGGAACCAACGGCGAACGAGAGATGGCTTACGCCCTTTATCTCGCTGGCTTTGATGTGAAAGATGTTCATATGACCGACCTGGCTTCCGGCAGGGAAACACTGGAAGATTGCAACTTCATCGTTTTCTGCGGCGGATTCTCTAATTCGGACGTATTGGGCTCTGCCAAAGGATGGGCCGGAGGTTTCTTGTACAACGAGAAAGCAAAAAAGGCACTGGATAATTTCTATGCACGTAAAGATACAATGAGTCTTGGTATTTGTAACGGATGTCAGTTGATGGCGGAACTTGAATTGCTCTATCCCGAACACGAAGTGAAACACAAGATGGTTCATAATGATTCTCACAAATTTGAATCGGGCTTTGTAGGATTGGAAATTCCTAAAAACAATTCGATCATGCTGGGATCTTTATCCGGAACCAAGCTAGGTGTCTGGATTGCACACGGAGAAGGAAAGTTCTCGTTCCCATACGAAGAAAAGGAATACAACGTGATTGCCAAATACAATTACGATGGCTATCCTGCCAACCCGAACGGATCACCTTATTCCGTTGCCGGTGTTTGCAGCAAAGATGGAAGACATCTTGCTATGATGCCTCATCCGGAAAGGGCCATTTTCCCTTGGCAGTGCGGTTACTACCCGAACGATCGCAAGGAAAACGATCAGGTTACCCCATGGATCGAAGCATTTGTAAATGCACGTAAATGGATTGAAACTCACGCATAAAATAAAGCAATCTATAGAAGAGCGGCTCCCCTTAAAAGGCAGTCGCTCTTTTTTCATAATTCGACCGAAAAGAGCTCTGGAATGCTTAATCAATCGGAACAATCGTATTTTATTACTTGTTTTACAATTATATGAATTAGATTTGCGCATTGGTGTGTAATATTTTTGTAACACATATTATTTACTCTTGTAACACCATCGCAATAAGTGTGAAACGAATATGCTGTTACTTTGCTCTCGGAAAAGTGATTAGAATTATTTATTCACAGTAACCAACAAAGTTAGGATGAAATCAGGAAAAATTTTTGTATCAATGCTATTGGCGTTGTGTCCTCTGTTGGGTTTTGCCCAAGAACCGGAAAACGACCAGGAACAAAGAATTACGGCTCTGGAAGAACAGAGCGAAACATTGGATAAGCTCGTTAAGGGATTAAGTAAATTCAAAGCTTCGGCTTACATACAGGGACAGTATCAATATGGTGAAGAAGATGCTTCTCTTAAAGTTGGCGACAAGAATGAAAATGCTGATGCAGGCTTTAACCGCATAGGAATAAGACGTGGTCGTATCAAGTTCGAATACAACGATGGGATAGGTACCGGGGCTGTTCAGATTGAGGTGAACGACAAAGGAGTAAGTTACCGGGATTTATATATCGGAGTGAAAGATCCCTGGACCAAAAGGAGCAGCCTGACTGTCGGAGTTTTTAACCGTCCGTTTGGATACGAAATTCCTTATTCAACGAGTAACCTTGAAAGTCCTGAACGTGCAACAATCATACAGGATTTCTTTCCCGACGAGAGAGACTTGGGAGCGATGCTTACTTTGCAACCGGTTAAAGAAAGCAAGTTTTATTTTCTAAAGCTGGAGGCCGGTCTTTTTGCAGGAAATAGCATCAATAAAGAAACCGATAGCCGCAAAGACTTTATCGGACGTCTGGGTGCCGAAAAAACAATTGGAGATTATGCCCAATGGGGTCTTGGAGTTTCTTACTACAACGGAAGTGTTTACAATCCGACAACTACAGCCTATGAAATGGTTGGAAAAGAGTTTAGGGTAGTAGATAAAGGAACAACAGGCACTTATATGAAACGTGAATATGTAGGCATGGATGGCCAGTTCAGCATCCTGACGGCCATGGGTAAAACAACCTTGCGTGCAGAAGGATTACTTGGGATACAACCAGGAATTGCAGGAAGCAGTAAGAGTCCGAATTACAGTGCGCGTCCCACAAATTCGCCGGAAAATGCATTATACAAACGTCCGTTTATCGGTTACTTCTTCTACCTGATACAAGATATCGGATCGTCGCCATTCTCGGCTGTGCTGAAATACGACACCTACGATCCAAATACCGATTTACAAAAGGACGAAGTCGGACTTGCAGGATCAAATACAAGTAAAACCGATCTGGCGCAAAGCACCATTGGAATAGGAGCCTTATACCGTTTCAGCAAGAATGTGAGACTGCAGGCATATTATGAAATCAATTCAAATGAGAAAAGTGCCAACGTAAGCGGATACGAAAGTGACAGAAAAGACAACGTGCTTACAGTACGTTTACAATATAAATTTTAATAGATTACATTCATTAACTAAGCAATTCGAAAATGAAAAAGACAATTTTACTGGCAGCTATGGCCTGCCTACTTACCTCGAATGTATTTGCGCAGAAAATAAAAGGAAGTGATACTGTGCTGCCGCTTACTCAAACGGAAGCCGAAAACTACATGAATAAAAACAAAAGTGCCAGAATAACAGTAACCGGAGGTGGTTCCGGAGTAGGTATTTCTGCCCTGATGGAAGGAACAACCGACATTGCCATGTCCTCCCGTAAAATGAAATTCGACGAAAAGGTTAAATTACAACAAGCAGGAAAAACTACGAAAGAGGTAATTATAGCCTATGATGCTTTATCAGTTGTTGTTCACCCTTCAAATAAGGTTACAAACCTGACTCGCGAACAGGTAGAAGCAATCTTTACAGGTAAGATAACCAACTGGAAGGAAGTTGGGGGAGCCGATCTTAAGATTGTAGCTTATTCACGCGAAACCTCATCAGGAACATACGAATTCTTCAAAGAGAGTGTCCTGAAAAATAAGAACTATAAGAATGGTATCTTAAGCATGCCTGCCACCGGAGCTATTATTCAGTCCGTTGGTCAGACTAAAGGAGCCATCGGCTACGTAGGACTCGCCTACCTTAATAAGGAGGTAAAGCCAATTCACATTTCCTATGATAAAGGTAAAAAGTATATAGAACCCTCTTTTGCCAATGCAAAAAACAAATCGTATCCGGTTGTACGTCCTCTATTCTATTACTACGATGTTAAGAATGAGAAAAAAGTAAAACCGTTTATCGATCACATTCTTTCTGCTGAAGGTCAGAAAACAGTAAAAGATGTCGGATATATCCCCGTAAACTAATTGTTTAGCAGTAAATATATTGAAAAGAGTTGCCCAATAACAGGCAACTCTTTTTTTGTTGCACAATTTCGCACCTCCTGTGCAATATTTATTTCATTAATATACTTGAATCCATATAATGTATTAACTTTGTGGCCTGTATTTAGAAACAATTCAGATGAAAACATTGACAATCGGAGACCTAAAGGTTCATGTACCCATTATCCAAGGTGGGATGGGCGTAGGTATCTCCTTATCAGGCCTTGCCTCGGCAGTCGCAAACGAAGGAGGCATCGGCGTTATCTCCAGCGCCGGATTAGGACTTTTATATAATAAACTCTCCAGCAATTTTGGTGAAGCAAGTATTCTCGGACTTAAAGAAGAGCTGAAAAAAGCTCGTGAGAAAGCTAAAGGTATTATCGGTGTAAACGTGATGGTTGCCATGACGAATTTTGCCGATATGGTAAAGACAGCCATAGCTGAAAAGGCTGACATTATCTTCAGTGGAGCAGGTCTTCCGCTCGACTTGCCAAGCTTTCTGCAGAAAGACAGCACGACCAAGCTTGTTCCCATCGTATCTTCAGCCCGTGCCGTTCGCATTATTTGCGAAAAATGGATGAGCCAGTACAATTATCTGCCTGATGCAGTGGTTGTGGAAGGTCCAAAAGCCGGTGGTCACCTTGGTTATAAGGAAAACCAATTGGAAGATGAACATTTTTCTTTAGAAGAAATTTTACCTCAGGTAGTCCAGGAGGTTGCTCTTTTTGAAGAAAAGTACAACAAAAAAATTCCCGTGATAGCAGCAGGAGGAATCTACACAGGAGAAGATATTTATCGCATGATGGAACTTGGAGCATCAGGCGTACAGTTAGGAACCCGTTTTGTAACCACCGAGGAGTGCGATGCATCTACTGCCTTTAAAGAGCAGTATATCAAAGCGCGACAGGAGGATATCGAAATAATAAAAAGCCCTGTGGGAATGCCCGGAAGAGCGATTGGCAGTTCGTTCATTCAACAGGTTAAAGAGGGAATCAAACAGCCCAAATCATGTCCTTTCCACTGCATTAAAACATGTGATATATCCAAAAGTCCTTATTGCATCATGCTTGCGCTTTACAATGCATTTAAAGGAAACTTCAACAATGGATACGCATTTGCCGGCTCTAATGCCTACCGTGCAAGCCGCATAATGAGTGTGAAAGAAACTATGTCCGACCTGATGAGGGAATGGAAAGAGAAAGAATTCTTCTCTAAAAAGTAGAAAATCTGAAAATTAAAGAAATAACCGGTCGAGCTTCATATTGAGAACTTGATCGGTTATTTTTTTATATCTCCCAGTTCGACCAATTTATTTACGATTGCGTAAACAGTAAGACCGCTCGCACTGTGAATCTGGAGTTTCCTTGCGATATTGCGCCTATGGGTAATTACCGTATGAGCCGACAAATAAAGCTGCTCTGCTATTTCACGGTTGGTAAGTCCTTTCACCACACACACTACAATTTCTTTTTCACGGCTGCTCAAGGTTTGCAGCTCGTCATCATCTTCCGTTTTATCTTCTTCCTCGTGGATTGAAATTTTCTCGAGCTTGTTTTTAATATCCTCTGCAGAATCATATATAGTAATGAACTCATCGTATTGATTCAGTAACGAACGCTCTGCCACTGCATAGAGTAATGCTACGCATTTCAGTTTGGGACAGGCACATTCTTCCCGCAACAAAGAGAGGGAAGCATACCCTAACAATGCTGGATTTATAATTAAAATATCTGGCTTACGCTTCTTTAGGAATTCATACAAAGTATCGATAGCCGAAACCTCATCTATATGAAAACGAACCCCCTGAATCCGTTTCAACGTCGCCTCAATACCGCTTCTGATAATTACGGAAGGATCGGCAACTACGATATTCAAATTAATGGTCATAACTTAACTTTGATTTTTTTCCAATTCAAGAATTGCCGGAGTAAACAGATAATCTTCCACTTTACTATGTGAAGCCAAATCCTGTTCGCAAGCAAAAATATCGAATAATACACTGTTAAGTAAATTACCACCTTCAGCTGGATAATATTTAATAATCAGGTTTTTTAGTTCAATAATCTTCATCTCGATCTGGTCGTGCCTTTTCTTGAAAATGGAAATATTATACCGGCTGTCTTTTTCACCTTTTAACAGTCCCTTTACGTAAGGGAAAACAACCTTCTCTTCGTATTGCATGTGCTTAAAGACCTCTTCTGCATATTCATCAAAAAAGCGAATTATGACAAAGGCAACATCTTTTGGGCAGTTATGGATCGCATTCACCAGCTTTTCGCGGATATTAGGCAGTCTGAAATCAAGAAAATAGGTATGAGAATTCTGTAAATAAGATATCAGCGCCTCCATTGAAAAGCAATCAGACAGGATAGGGGTATCGTGTGAATCGTCCGATAAGAAATTTACCACCGTAAGAAACGTGCAGGCATCAACATGGTGCATCTTGCAGACCTCTTTTACATTCTTTTCTCCAAACCCAAGAGGAATCCCAAAACGGCTCATCACCAACAGCATGGGGTAATTATCACCTATCAGGTCACTCATCTTATCAGTCTCTCTATATTTTCCTTTCCTGTACATAAATCAATCGTTTGTAAAATTCTAATTTCAAATATACTTCTTTTTCCTTTTATTCAACTATACAACAAAGAAGAAGGAATTTATTTTACACAAATAGTTCAGTATTTCAATTTATTCACAAATGAACTGAATAATATCCAATAAACAGCATCCTTTGGGAAACAGATTTACTGCATATCCCTCAATCTAGGTATCACACAAAAAAATATACATATAGATAGGTATTGCATCAGCTATCTGGTCAGCCTATCTTTGTCTATATAATTTAGACACTGTAATTGCTATATCAGTAACTTGCTAATTATATAAGCATATAAGATAATGATGAGAACAAGATGTTTTTCTATTAGTTGATCTTGTTAAAAGAAAAGCTTTTCTGTGAAGAAAGGCTCTTTTTTTGTCTACACGAAACCGTTATCCACACAACCTTATATTTTCAGCACCGGATGACATTGAAAAATCTAATTATTCTTTATATTTGTCCGGAGAAGTAATCTGACTGATAAGCAATCTGTTCCCTGAAATGAAAAATTATCTGCCTCCCTTGCATACGATTCTCTTATTCCTGCGTGTCTTTATATTGTGTATAGGGATAGCCATTCCTTTTCAATCATTTGCAAAGGCAGAAAATCCGATTCTAATTATCAGCTCTTATAACCCTGATACCCGGAATACAACGCAATGTATCACCACCTTTGCTGATGCCTACCACAAACTTGGCGGCAAGCAGCAGATTGTTATTGAAAACATGAACTGCAAAAGCCTGCCAGAGGCTAATAGCTGGAAAAGCCGGATGACTGGAATTCTTTCTAAATACAGCGAAGAGAATAAGCCATCCGCAATCGTAATCCTGGGGCAGGAAGCCTGGGCATCGTATCTATCTGTAAATCCTTCCGAATTCAGGGAAACTCCATTGGTCTGCGGAATGGTTAGCAGTAACACCCTCTTGCTTCCCGACTCCATCCCTTCCGTAAACATTTGGGAACCCGAAGCTTTTTATATTGATAAACTCGAGCATAGCCAGCCCATACACGGCATCTTTTACGAATACAATATTGAAAAGAATATTGACCTGATAAAAAGACTGTATCCGGAAACTAAAAACATAGCATTGGTTACAGATAACAGCTTTGGAGGCCTGGCACTCCAATCCATCGTAGTTCAGGAATTCAAAAAACATCCGGAACTGACATTGATCAGACTAGACGGGCGAAAAAACAATATATACGAGATAAGTAAACAAATACAGGAGTTTCCACCCAACACCGCCATCCTGTTAGGAACCTGGCGGGTAGACATAAGTGAAGGTTACTATATAGGGAATGCAACTTACAGCATGATGTCTGCCAATCCTCACATTCCGGCCTTCACAATCACATCAGTGGGACTCGGACATTGGGCAATGGGCGGACATATTCCTCAATATCGTAATCAGGGGGCAGATCTTGCACAAGAAGTCATGCAGACTCTTAGCCGTAAGAATACGGATAATGAATTAAAGAAGATTACCATTCCCAATATATACAAATTTGAGGTAAATAAACTGAAGGAGATGAATATCTCCCGAGAGGTTTTACCCGAGTTTTCTGTATTTGAAGGAGAAAGCATATCTCCTCTCATCCGCTATAAATATGAGATTCTGGTTGTGATAACCATATTGCTGGTTATATTTTGTTTTACCGGACTCTATTTTTACATTCGGAATAAAAATCTGAAAGATCACTTGCTGGACGTGGAAAAAGACAACCTGATCATTCTGAACAACATCAAATCCTCCATTAAGTTTGTAACCCCTCAGTATACCGTTAAATGGAGTAATCAGGTGCCCTTTTACTGCCGTTCTATCAATGGCAAGAAATACAGCTGCCTCTCGTCCGGTTCACTCGAAGACTTCTGTCCGAATTGTCCGGTTACCAGAGCCATACATACCAAAGAGATGGCAGAGGTCACAAACGAATACCAGAAAAAAAAATATGTCCGTATTCTGGCTAATCCGATACTGGATAAAAAAAACAATGTAACCGGCGTAGTGGTGAAGGCCGAAGACGTAACAGAACAGAAACGTATCGAGAACGAACTTCGCGAAGCTAAAGAACATGCAGAAGAGTCGGATCGCTTAAAGTCAGCATTTCTAGCCAACATGAGTCATGAAATACGGACTCCCCTCAATGCCATTGTTGGATTTTCAGGACTTCTCGCCTCGGCAGCAGACCAACAGGACAAAGACGAATACGTGCATATTATAAACAGCAACAACGAAGTCTTGCTACAACTTATCAACGACATACTCGACTTGGCCAAAATTGAAGCCGGCACGCTCGAGTTTATCAAGACTGAAGTAAATATAAATAATCTTCTCTCGGAAATCGAGGGAAGTTACAAGCTGAAAGTTGACCGGCAGGTACAGCTATCCTTTATTGAAAAACAACCGCATTGTATAATTAAAACAGACAAAAACCGGGTATTGCAGGTTATTACCAATTTCATAAACAATGCTATTAAATTCACCACAGAAGGCAGCATCACCTTTGGCTACAGGGTGTACGATAATGAAATTTACTTTTATGTAACCGATACAGGGTGTGGCTTTAGTGAGAAAGAGGCTCAAAAGGTATTTCAACGCTTTGTAAAATTAAACAGTTTCTCGCAGGGAACGGGACTTGGGCTCTCCATCTGCCAGATGATTGTTGAGCGTTTAGGAGGAACAATCGGTGTAAACTCAGAAAAGGGTAAAGGTTCTACTTTCTGGTTCACATTACCCTACGAACCTGTTAGGAAAACAGATCCGATCACGATAGCTCCCAAAGCGGCTTCCGAATCAACCGAAAAGAAAAATACGCTGTTGATAGCAGAAGATAATGAGAGTAATTTCCGGCTTTATGAAGCAATGCTGAAGCAATACCGCATCTTTCATGCAAAAGACGGAAAAGAAGCTGTAAAGTTTTTTTCCGAGATAAATCCCGATTTAATTCTGATGGATATAAAAATGCCTGAAATGGATGGCTACGAAGCTGTTAGGATTATCAGGGAAACAGACAATAACATCCCTGTAATTGCGGTGACGGCTTTTGCATTTGGAGAGGATGAACAACGCATCCTTGAGAGTGGATTCAATTCATACCTATCCAAACCGATCAAAAAGGAGGTATTACATAAAACGATTCAGGAGTTGTTACAGCAAAAGGATTTATAACGATGAATCAATCCAGATAAATCATCTTTTTAGTCATCCCTCCGTCAACGACTACATTCTGTCCATTAATAAAATCGTTTTCAGGAGCACACAAGAAAATACAGGTCCGCGCAATATCATCGGGCGTCCCTACCCTGCCCGAAGGATGCTGCTTATGATCGGCATCCGACAACATTTCGTAAGCTGTATGCTGAATCCATCCGGGACTTATTGAATTTACAGTGATTGCATATTCGCTGAAAGAGATTGCAAGCGCATGAGTTAAAGAGACAATCCCTCCTTTAGAGGCAGCATATCCTTCGGAACCCGGCTCACTCATCAGGTAGCGTGTAGAGGCTATATTAACGATACGTCCGTAGCGTTTCTTTCCCTCCGGCGTATTCCGTTGTACAGCCAACGCCTGCGAGGTGATAAATACGGGTCGCAGATTGGTAGCCAATATCCGGTCAAACTGCTCCAACGTTGTTTCTGTGAGAGGAGAAAACTGACTTATCCCCACGTTATTAATGATAATATCCAGGGTACCCCAGCGCTGAAACAATAGATCCATCACCCCCAACAGCCGGTTTTCGTCGGTAACATCCACTTTATAAAACAAAACAGTATTGGACAACTCGGAGCTTAACTGGTCGCCTGCCTCTTTATCATAATCACAAAAGGCAACTTTGGCTCCGGCCTTTGCAAACATACAGACAATAGCCCGGCCGATGCCTTTAGCTCCACCGGTTACAAAAACATATTTCCCAGCAAATCCTTCCATATCCATTGTATCGTATCTTGTAGTAAAACAACGGGATAACCCTGTATTGTTTTGTAAAACAGATGAAATAAAAAGCGAAGAGATACCTTTCTTCAGGTACATCTTCGCTATATATTAGATCTGATTACTTGTTAGTAAGCCTTGAAACCTATAATCCGGCGTACATCCTGTATCGTTTTGGCTGCACTTTCGCGTGCCTTTTCAGCTCCCTGGCGTGCCACCTTCTCCATATAATCCGTATTGGCTGCGATATCAAGGATACGCTCGCGGATAGGAGAACAGAACAGGTTAATATCTTCGGCCAGCTGCTTCTTCATATCTCCATATCGAATTTCGCAGTTGGCATACTTTTCGTTGAAATAGTTATATGTATCCTGCGAGGAAACAATCTCCATCATGGTAAACAGGTTCTCGACAGGCTCCGGCTTCTCACTGTTTGGAACCGTTGGGCCTGCATCGGTAACCGCCTTCATTACCTTCTTCTTAATTGTCTTCTCATCGTCGATCAGGTAAATTGCGTTTCCTTCTGACTTACCCATCTTTCCTGAACCATCAAGTCCGGGAACTTTCACTGCTTTGTTCGACAAAGAGAATGAGGCGGGTTCAGGGAAATAATCCACTCCGTAGAACGTATTGAATCTGCGAGCAAACTTACGGGCCATCTCCATATTCTGCTCCTGGTCTTTTCCAACGGGCACCTTAGCTGCCTTATGGATAATAATATCAGAAGCCATCAGCGTTGGATATGTAAGCAACCCGGCATTTACATTTTCCGGCTGTTGACGGGCCTTATCCTTGAATGACGTCGTGCGTTCCAACTCTCCCAGATAAGCATTCATATTCAGATAAAGATAGAGCTCCAACACCTCGCGAACATCGCTTTGAACATAAATGGTTGCCTTTTCGGGATCAATACCACAAGCCAGGTATTCTGCCAAAATCTTCCTTACACCACTAACAATATTGTCGGGATGCGGATGGGTAGTCAGCGAATGCCAGTCTGCGATAAAGAAAAAGCAATTATACTCATTCTGCATCTGCAGAAAACTTTTTACTGCACCGAAATAGTTCCCCAAGTGCAGGTTTCCAGTTGGCCTGATGCCACTTACTACTGTTTCCATATCTTGTTTCTACGTTTTATATTCTTTAAATTCGAAGGGCAAAGTTAGCAAATTTTACAGAGTATTTGTAAAAAAGGTTGACTCATATCCATTAAAGTAATACCTTTGCAGAAATTTTAGATACAGATAAGACATGAACGATATAACATACAAGGACAATCCATCCTATTTTTCGGGTTACCTGTTAGACGATACCGGTCATTTCTTTATTTTTGGAAATATAACTTGTTTATATAGCATGCGTTAGTTACTTTTACTAACGCATTTTTTTTGTTTTTAAACGAACAGAACATTCTATAATAATATATTCATAAACAAAACAATCCAATTACAATGGCTAAAAGCGGACTAAAAAAAGTAATTGTACTGGGCTCGGGCGCCCTTAAAATCGGACAGGCAGGCGAATTTGACTACTCAGGTTCACAGGCACTCAAGGCGCTCAAAGAAGAGGGCATCTATACAGTATTGCTGAACCCAAACATCGCAACAATTCAGACATCCGAAGGTATTGCCGACAAGGTTTACTTTCTGCCTATCACCCCTTATTTTGTGGAAGAGGTTATAAAGAAAGAGCAACCGGATGGTATTCTGCTGGCTTTCGGGGGACAAACGGCCTTGAATTGCGGAACCGAACTTTACCTGAGCGGTACGTTGGCTAAATACGGTGTACAGGTTTTAGGTACTTCCGTTGAGGCGATCATGTATACTGAAGACCGCGACCTGTTTGTTAAGAAGTTGGACGAAGTAGAGGTAAAAACTCCGGTTAGTCAGGCTGTGGAAAGCATGGCGGATGCAGTTGCAGCCGCCTACAAGATAGGATTTCCGGTGATGATACGCTCTGCTTATGCATTGGGAGGAATGGGTAGTGGTATTTGCGCCAACGAAACAGAGTTGCGCAACCTAGCGGAAAGTGCTTTTGCCTACTCTAAACAAATTCTGGTGGAAGAATCGCTCAAAGGATGGAAAGAGATTGAGTTTGAAGTGATCCGCGACCGTAAAGACCATTGCTTTACTGTAGTAAGCATGGAAAATGTAGACCCTCTGGGTGTTCATACCGGCGAAAGTATCGTGGTTGCCCCAACCTGTTCGCTTACGGAAGACGAGCTGACCATGCTTAAGGAGATTTCAACCAAGACAATCCGTCACTTGGGTATTGTGGGAGAATGTAACATCCAGTATGCGTTCAATTCTTATACGAACGACTACCGTGTAATTGAAGTAAATGCCCGCCTCAGCCGTTCATCGGCACTGGCATCCAAAGCCAGTGGTTACCCGCTTGCTTTTGTGGCAGCCAAACTGGCATTAGGCTATAGCCTGGATGAAATAGGCGAGATGGGAACTCCCAATTCTGCTTACAAAGCTCCGGAAGTTGACTATATGATTGTAAAGATTCCGCGCTGGGACCTTACCAAATTTGAAGGTGTATCGCGTCAGATCGGTTCAAGCATGAAATCTGTGGGTGAAATCATGTCTATCGGGCAGAGTTTTGAAGAGATCATGCAGAAAGGTCTTCGTATGATCGGACAAGGTATGCATGGTTTTGTAGGCAATAATGATCTGGAGTTCGACGACCTGGATGAAGAACTGGCCAACCCTACCGATTTACGTATTTTTGCCATTGCAAAAGCTTTCGAAAAAGGATATACAGTAGATCGCATATACGAATTATCCAAAATCAACCCATGGTTCCTTAACAAGCTGAAAAATATCGACGATTACCGGAAGGTATTGGAAAGCTACCACAAAATAGAAGAGGTTCCTGCAGAGGTTTTACGTGAGGCAAAACGATTGGGATTCTCGGATTTCCAGATTGCCCGTTTTGTAGAAAAACCGCAGGGTAACATGGAGAAAGAGAACCTTAAGGTACGTGCCTGTCGTAAAAAACTGGGTATTCTTCCCAGTGTAAAACGTATCAACACGATTGCGTCTGAACATCCGGACCTTACCAATTACCTGTACCTGACCTACGACGGATCTGATCATGCTATCCCTTACTACCCGAACGATAAGAATGTGGTTATCTTAGGATCGGGTGCATACCGTATCGGTAGCTCGGTAGAATTCGACTGGTGTTCGGTTAATGCGGCACAAACCGCCCGTAACCTTGGCTATAAGTCGATCATGATCAATTACAACCCTGAAACGGTTTCGACGGATTACGACATGTGCGACAAGCTATATTTCGACGAACTTTCCATGGAACGTGTATTGGATGTAATCGACCTGGAAACGCCAAGAGGTGTTATTGTATCTGTGGGCGGACAAATCCCCAACAACCTGGCCATGAAGCTGCACCGACAGAATGTACCTGTATTGGGAACATCGCCGCTTTCAATCGACCGGGCCGAAAATCGTCATAAATTCTCGGCTATGCTCGACCACCTGGGTATCGATCAGCCAATCTGGGGTGAGCTGACCAGCGAAGGCGAAATTGATGCCTTTATCGAAAAGGTTGGCTTCCCTGTGCTTATCCGTCCTTCGTACGTACTGTCTGGTGCTGCCATGAATGTTTGTCACACCCGCGAGCAAGTTGAGACCTTCCTTAAGCTGGCTGCTAAAGTATCGAAAGAATATCCGGTTGTAGTAACCGAATTCCTTCAGGATGCCAAAGAGATAGAATTCGACGCTGTAGCCCAGAACGGCGAAGTAGTTGAATACGCTATCTCGGAACATGTGGAGTTTGCCGGAGTACACTCCGGAGATGCCACACTGGTTTTCCCGGCTCAAAAAATATACTTCGAAACAGCGCGCCGCATTAAGAAGGTAAGTAAGATGATTGCCAAGGAGCTTAACATCAGCGGACCTTTCAATATCCAGTATCTGGCAAAGAACAACGAGATTAAGGTTATCGAATGTAACCTCCGTGCATCACGCAGCTTCCCGTTTGTTTCTAAGGTGCTGAAACGTAACTTTATCGAAACAGCGACCAAGATTATGCTTAACGCACCCTATACCCAACCTGATAAATCGGCTTTCGATATTGACTGGATCGGGGTAAAGGCCTCTCAGTTCTCCTTCTCGCGTTTGCATAACGCAGACCCGGTGCTGGGTGTGGACATGTCTTCTACCGGTGAAGTAGGTTGTATCGGCGAAGATTTCGATGAAGCGTTGCTTTCGTCCATGATTGCGGTAGGCAATACCATTCCTCAAAAGAATATCATGGTATCATCTGGTGGCGTTAAAAGTAAAGTAGACCTGCTTGAACCTTGCAAATTGCTTGATAAAAACGGATACAACCTGTATGCTACTGCAGGAACAGCCAGCTTCCTTCGCGATAACGGAGTGAATGTAACCACGGTTTCCTGGCCCGACGAAGAGGGAGAGAACAACGTGATGGAAATGTTTAGTCAGCATGCCTTCGACCTGGTGGTGAATATCCCCAAAGATCACAGCCGCAGGGAGCTAACCAACGGCTATAAGATCAGACGCGCTGCCATCGATCACAATATTCCGTTGCTTACAAATGCCCGTCTGGCAGGAGCCTTTATAAAAGCATTTACCAGTATGAAGATGGAAGATATCAAGATAAAGAGCTGGCAGGAATATTAATAAGCCGGACTTTCATCCAATTAAAAAGGGAGACAATACCGATACGAACGGTTTGTCTCCCTTATTTTATTGCTTTACTATAGGAACTTAACAAAATTGCCGGTATAGATCTATTCGTTGGACCATGGTTGTTTTTTCGTTGGACCTAGGTCAACATATCGTTGGACCATGGTTGAGATATCGTTGGACCATGGTCCAACGATTAGCTGTTCGTTTTGAAACCGGTTATACTATACGATTATTCTGCTTAAACAAAAGGGGAACGGTCTAAATTAATCCATCATCCGGCTGAAATACCTTGGCTTGTACCCTGGCAATAATTCAGGATGAAATATCCAAACCAAATCTTTTAACAGATAATCGGGATGCATCGGCACCTCCTCGTAGTAGGGAACCTTTCCTGTATTGGTGTAATAGATCTTTTTATTCTTGAATGCATCGAAGGAGGCATACGGTTTGTATTCCGTCTGAAATGCCTGATAATTCATATCATCGGCCAGATTGAATTTAATCAGCCAGTAATCGGCATGCATTGCCTTATCCAGTACGGTTTCGAACGACAATGGTTTACTGCCTGAACCGGGCAAATCGGCAAACATATAATCGGCGCCGGCATCGGCATACAAGGTAGCCATATAACTGTCTCCGCAGGGAACAAACCAGGATGCTCCAAATTTCTTTTCAGACAACACGGTAGGTCTTGAAGTCACCCCTGCCGCCAGCTGCTTTATATCCAGATAAGCCTTTTCGGTATCATTGAAGATCCGTTGGGCAGCCTCCTCTTTTTCAAAGAATAAAGCAACGAAACGAATCCATTCCGCCCGGCCCAAAGGGGTGGCCTCCATGTAATCGGCACATTCAATGATTGGGAGTCCCAGCTTCTCGGCCGGACCATACCCTGCGTTTTCAAACGGAGAAACCAGAATCGCCTCTACATTGATGTCGATCATCTTCTCCACATTGGGGGAGGTAGCTTCGCCTAAATCGGCTACCGTTCCTGCCTGAATCCCTTTTTGAATAATCGGACTGTCTATGTAACGAGGCTCGCAGACACCCACCACTTCGTTGGCAACCTGCAGCTGTTCCAGCATAGAGCAATGTACAGAACTGTAAACAGCCAACCGTTTCACGGGTACACGAACCACCACTCCCTGCGGAAGATCAGACGGAACATCCTTGGTCCGGTCTACCAGGATATACCGTTGAAGTATCTTGCTTGAATCCCACGGATCGCGCACCTCCACTTCCCGGTAAGACGGATAATGTTTAACCGTAAAACCTGCAGCGTAGCGAATGGTGTCCGAATAGGACGCTGCAACCCCTCCCTTCTTACTTCCCGATGAACAGGAAGTAAAAATGGAAAGGAGCAAAAGGATATAAACTACATGTTGTTTCATATGCATCATACTTGGACGGATCTTTTTCAAGACGCCAATTTACCTATTTATTTGAAATAAAAGCAATGGATTTTGGCTCTAATCCTACTTCAAACTTATGCAGCAGTTTTCCTTCCGGAGAGAAAATATGCATGTCTGAGTTTGTTTTAAAATCGCTAACCCCGATATAGATATTTCCTGTTACAGGATCAACAGCCAAGCAAGATGGATTTGCACCTACCGGATAGGTAATAGCATCTTTCAGGAAATTAGTTGTTATCACAGACTCGTTCTTGCAATCATACTTGATATAATCGGTCACAGGTTTACCCCAAAGAGCATTAATAGCATAAAGCGTATCATTCTTCATTGTCATGGTGGTAGCCTCCATCAAGACTGTAGACTTCTGGGTCTGCTTATCGATACGCTGTAATGTATTATTCAATGTATTGCCATAATCTCCCATCGAAATTACATATACATCCCCCTGGCTATCCGATAGAATCTCCGTCGGATTCATTAACACATCAATCTTTGTTATCTCTGCTAATGTTGTGGCGTCAAGTACGGCCACTTTGGTTCCGGGAGTAGAAGCCATCCCTTCCGATACCGCCACATAAATTTTATTATTTACCAGGGTAAGCTGTTCCGGATTTAAACCCACCGGTGCTATTTTTGTCACCTCCAGGCTTGTGGTATCTACCATCCCCACGTAGCCATCATAAAAGGTAACATACACTTTTCCATTACCGGAAGCCATGCAACGCGGCTGGTGATAGGAATCATCTGTATTTTTGGATGTAATCGTCTTCAACGAATTTCCTTTCTTATCCATCACCTCAATCTGATAAGAGCCGTATACCGTTGTATACATCTTACCTCCGTAGACCAACAATTCCTGGGCCGAATCACCCAGCTTACGTCCGTTTAAGGTAGAAAACAGATCCGACACAACGGTTTTACTCTCTGTATCAAAATAAGATATGGAGGCATTATTTTCTTTGAAGTTACCTCTGTTTAGTACAAACACACCCTCTGTCTGTTCGGGAATTTCAACCACAACAGGTTGGTCGTCACTTTCGCAAGAGGTCAGTGTAAAAAGGAAAGCAGCACTAAACAACCATCCTAACAATAATTCAATCTTCTTCATTTCTATACGTTTTAATACGATTAATAGTTTATTTTAAGTGAAACCCGGAAAGATCGCCCGGGCATGGGATAATATTTAATAACCTCGTAATTGATATCACCCAGGTTAATAATTTCGCCTTGTAAACGCAGGGATGCCTTACCCAGTTTGAAGGTACGGTTGGCCGAAATGCCCTGTTCAATATAGCCATCGATCCGGTTTTCGCGGATATTCTGGGGTAGAGCGTAACGATTTCCCACGGCCGTAAGCATATAGCCTACATTAATCCAGGGAGTTTCGGCAGTAAGAGAGGCTGTACCCGAATGTTCCGGAGTGTAAGGAATCTGATGTTTATAATTCTTCTTGGCCGGATCGGTTATATCAACCGCCTTCTGCCAGGTATAGGTTCCGGCAAGCTGGAACGAAAGTTTATTGGAAACCGGCATGCCTGCCTCTAGATTTAAATCCAATCCTTTAATGGATACCTCCCCGAAATTCATCATTCTGGCAAAAGCCAAAGAGGGTATCACCACAATTTTATCACTAACCCGGTTATAATACCCATCGGCCGAAAACCGGAGGTAATCCAAGGCGCTGAAAGGCTTTCCACTCCAGGTAAGCCCCACATTGTACTGCGTAGCACGTTCCGGCCTTAATCCGGTATTTCCTATACGCAGGTAATACAGGTCATTGAAGGTGGGTACCCTGAAAATATCTTTAATGGAGGCTCTAACACGGATATTCTTCTCTTCCCATATCCGCCACGATCCACTTAGTGCCGGAGAGATCCGTTTACGGTCTGCCGGTCGGTCGCCGGTCTTCACCCTCTCCGTGATATAGGTTCCCAGCAAACTTCCGGTAAGCGTAATACGTGCATCCTGGTATTGGGCTGCCAGCACTGAGAGCGATGTATACCGTGTTGGGTAGGGACTTTCGGGAATGGTTGCATCCAGGGTATTAACAAAGAAGTCGGAAGCAAAAGAAAAACTGAGAACATCTGCAGGCACATATTTCAATGCTCCTGATGCATAATATTCTTTCTGCGTATAGCGGTCGTCTTGTCTCCCCCCGGCATATTTATTATTTATGTCGAGGTATCGGTTGTATGCATGATTGAACTTCAACAAACCTTTAACCGACAAATACTCTCCTATTTTATTCTCGTACCTTGTCTGCGTAAAGAAATTTCTGTCCCACAAACGTTCGCGCGCCTGCGGATTGTACAGGCTGACCGATCCCGGAAGGCCTCGTTCCGAATCAAAGTAGTAAGCCTTCACCTGTAACCGGCCGGCATGCTGCAGATCTGCATATACGTTGGCCTCCCCTCTCCAGGAATTGATGTCGCTGTTCAGTCTCTTTTGCTCTTCCCGCAGGGTTCCGTTAACCAATGTAAAGGGATAGTCGCCATCGGCCGTAAGCCAATCGCCATGCATGGTAACAGCAACTTTGGATCCCACCTTTTGTCCGTATCTGAATGAGGGATTGAAATATCCGAAAGAGCCCGCTTTAAGCTGACCTTCAAGCGTATACTTCTTATCGTCAAACAGTGGGTGCGATGTTTCAATCTGCAAAGCTCCTGCGGAAGCATATATCCGGGCCGTTTGGAAGATATCGTCTGCCTGTCCGATTGAAAGCAGAACCTGCTCTACGTTATCCAACGAAAAGCGGCTGATATCCACCTGTCCGCTTTGTGCGTCACTAATGGTAATACCGTCGTAGCTTATCGCTGTATGCTGGGCACCCAGACTACGAACGGAAACGGTCTTCAACCCTCCAACACCTCCATAGTCTTTGATCGTTACTCCCGAAAAACGTTTTACAGCTTCCGATAATTCCTGCACTCCCAGACGAAGCATGTCGCTTTTATTCAGCATCTGCACCGGCGTGCCTTCCCGCGTTACGGCGGGACGCACCTTCTCTACCACCTCAACCTCGTTCAGATTACGGTGGCGTAGTACCAGGGAGTCTTGCTGGGCAATCAATCCGTTGTTGGAAACAAGACAAAACAGTCCTGCCCAAAAAGATACTTTCACTTGTTTATTCAGCATAAAAATTTCGTTTACGACACCTTCACCCGAAGCATCGGTATTAAGAATTGCGGCAGGTTTTCTGGCTTGCTCCCTTAGTTCGGTAGCCTTCCCGTCCGCAGGCGGACAGTGGCAATGGTAGACCGAGGTTTTCTTGAGCTTACAGCTGCGGGTACAGCTCCGGTATTGCACCGGATTCCCTTTTACTAACGAAACATGAACATGCTTCGTTACACCATCATTCGACTGCAAAGATAGAGAAAAAGAGAGATACACAAACTTTTTTATAAAATTATCTTATAAACCTTACGTATTAATCAATAATTATATATATTTGTAAGACAACTGTTTAAATACTATAACAACATGAAACAAACCTATTTGCAACGATCTGCGCCATTGGCGAACCATTAAACATGCTATATTTTCTGCCCTATCCATTTTAAAATCTTATTCATATGAAAACAACCTTATTAATCTCAATCTTTTCAATTCTTTCCTCTCATTTTCTGATTGCCCAGAGTGATACGCTTAGCGGGGTATTAAGAGATTCCAAAGAAAAAGCCATCAAACGCTACGAAGTACGTTTAGGAAGTTCACCCGGTACGACTGTCAAGACTGATAAAAACGGGGTATTTGTATTTGCCGATGCCAATCTGCAGGATACCTTATACGTGGAGATGAACAAGACCGGCAAAACGGTGAAAGTTCCGGTATCGGGTTATACTTTTCTTACCATCCAGCTTAAGGAAGGATCTTTCGAAGTAGACCATCGCTATGAACCGGACGAGAATCTTAAAAAAGTATTGGAGCGGGAAAGTAAGAAGATGATCAGTTCTTCCACATTAAACAAGGAAGAGATACTTAAAACCCGTTGTCAGGATATCTACTGTCTGCTCAGAAGGTTATCCGGTGTAATGGTTCAGAATAGCGGAGCGGTTCGCATACGCGGCGGTGCTTCTTTTAACAGCTCGTCCAATGCACTGATTGTGGTTAACGGTATCCCGATGCAAGATTCCGGAATTATGCGTACCATTCCGATTCAGGATATTGAAGAGATAACCGTATTGAAAGACGCCACACAATATGGAGCGATGGGTGCCAACGGAGCCATTGTTATTAAAACCGGGAAATAAGGGTATGATATTTCCTATTTTTTAATAACTTTGTTTCTGATCAATAGGAGTACCAGCGTATGAAGAGATGGATGAAATGGATAGGTATTGCTTTCTTGGTGCCACTGGCACTCATCCTTTTATTGTCTGTACTCTTGTACTTCCCTCCCATTCAGGACTTTGCCCGGAATAAGATTGTAGCCTATGCTTCAACCTCGACGGGCATTGATATCCGCATTGCGAAGGTGCGCCTGTCGTTTCCCCTCAACCTTACCATTCAGGATGTTTTGGCCTTGCGCACTCCGGCAGACACCCTGCTTAAACTTCAGTCCCTCGAGGTCAGGGTTAAATTGCTCCCTTTGCTGAAAAGCAAGGTTGTAGTGGATGCTGTTGATTTGAAAGGAGGTCAGATTCACTCGGGCGACTTTATCGAAGGGTTGCAGATTGACGGACAATTAGGCCGTTTCCATGCCAAGGCAGATCATATCGATCTGACTAAGGAGATGGCAACCTTCAACTCGATGGAATTATCTGATACGCAGCTTTCTATCCGGATGGATTCAGTTGCGGAAGAGAAGGATTCCACCTCTGCTCCGCTTAACTGGAAAATTGCGCTTGACGAGGTTGTGCTGAATAAGGTAAACCTGGATATTCTACTTCCGGGTGATACCGTCCGTATGCGCGGAGGAATGAACCATGCGTTGCTTTCAAAAGGATGGATCGATCTGGGACGATCAGGTTATTCGGCCCGCAAGATTCAACTTACGGAGGGAACTTTCTCGTTGGACAATGATACGTTAGGAAGAAAAGCGGGACTGGATCCCAACCATATCGCAATTGACAGTCTGGAGTTTGAAGCAGATTCTCTTTCTTTTGAAGACAAGGTATTCGGCATCAATATCCGCCGGTTTTCATTTTCAGAACAATCCGGGTTGAAGCTCTCTTCTCTGGAAGGAAGTATTCTGAGCGACGGGAAGCAACTGGAAATACCGAATCTTCAACTTAAGACTCCCTACTCTGAAATGCAGCTTCTGGTAAGTGCACCCTGGAGTTCGCTGGATGAAAAGGCCGAAGGGTCCATCCGAAGTCTGCTGATTGCATCCATCGGCAAAGGAGATCTGATGCTCGCAGCCGGTGACCTGCCCAAAGATTTCAAGACCTATTACCCGAACCGTCCGGTTTCGGTAACAGCCGGTATCGAAGGGAATTTAGATAAGTTGGAGTTGCGTGGGTTTAAAGCTGAGCTTGCGGGTGCTTTTAAAATGGATGCATCCGGAACGCTGATTCAGATTGCCGACAGTCTGCAGCGGCAGGGAAGCTTCCGCATCGATGCCCGTTCTTACAACCTGGAGTTTATACTCGGCATGTTGGATAAAAAACAACGAGACATGCTGGAGCTTCCGTATGGGATGGAACTCAAAGGAGAAGTATCTTTCAAAAAGGATGCTTATAAAACGAATCTTACTTTTAAGGAGGATAAAGCCCTTGTTAAACTGGATGGATCCTATCAGAGCCAGTCGGAAGACTACCAGATAACCGTCTCAATCGATAGTCTGCAACCCAACCATTTCATGCCTAAAGATTCCCTTTACTGGCTTACAGCTTCGGCCGCAATAAAAGGGAAAGGTTTTGATTTATATTCTGCCCGCACCAGCTCTCTTCTGCAGGCAACCATTTCAGATATTAAATATGGCAGAAACTCTGTTTCGGAAATTCAGTTAAATGGACGTTTAAAGAACCATGCCTATGAATTGCAGCTGGAAAGCGGCTATCCTTTAGCGTTATTAAAGACATCTGTCTCCGGGATTCTACAAAGAAAGAAAGCCGAAATGAATCTGGATGCACAAGTAGAGCATCTAAACCTGTACCGTCTGCATCTGGTAGACGTTCCGTTAAGCACCGCTTTTCGCTTCGAGGCAAATGCAAGCAGTAACCTTAATGAGATCCTCCATC
Source organism: Macellibacteroides fermentans (assembly GCF_013409575.1). Lineage (NCBI taxonomy): Bacteria > Pseudomonadati > Bacteroidota > Bacteroidia > Bacteroidales > Porphyromonadaceae > Macellibacteroides > Macellibacteroides fermentans. The sequence goes on from NZ_JACCCY010000003.1 coordinate 381,179, forward strand.
TGACAGGCAGGCTCACTCAATGGGAGCTATCGGGCGAAGAAAAAACTTACTACCCCCAGGATACCCGGTTCGAGGCAGGAACCACCCACGACAGCACCTATTTTGAGATAACTGCCGGAGATGCGTTCATGAAGTTAAACAGCGATCAGGGTGCCACAAAGCTGTCGGCTTCCCTTTCTCTGATTACAGAAAGACTTATGAATCAATACGAACAGCAAGAGCTCGATCTTACCGTTTTACGTCCGCTGTTACCCAATGTAAACATACAGGGATTCATTGGAAAACAGAATCCTATTCAGGATCTGCTTGCCTTGCAGAAAATAAAATTCAACGAGACTTCATTTACTGCAGCAACATCTCCCGCTCAGGGCTTGTCGGTCAACATAGCCATGCATAAATTCCAACAAGACACATTAATGGTGGATACCCTCCGGATCGAGTCGTTTGAAGATACATCCGGATTAAAGTTGAAAGGGGAGGTAAAACTGAACCGGACCCGTTGGAGAAAGGCTTATAACGGCATCCTGGATGGCCATATCCGGAAAAATGAGGTAAACGCTTTGGTTCATGTAACCGATGGCGACGGCAAGGTAGGCCTTCACCTGGGCACTGAAGCCCGACTGGAAAAAGAAGGATTTATTTCTGCCAGGCTTTATCCGGACCACCCTATTATAGCCTTTCGCAGATTCACTCTGAATGAGGATAATTACCTCCGTTATAAGGATCTTAAGAACATGTCGGCCAATCTTCGGCTGACCGGCGAACAGAATGCATCCATCTGGTTGCACTCGGTGCCTGATAGCGGAGCTCTGCAAGAAATGCACGCAGAAATAAGTCAGCTTGACCTGAGTCTGCTTTCGGCTAATATACCAAACGCCCCTTCAATGGGAGGGATCGTTAGTGCGGATATCCAATATGCTCCAACGGATAATACCTTTATGCTGATTGCCGATGCCGGGATAGACGAGCTGTTTTATGAAAATAAACGAGTAGGCGAAATGCAGTTATCAGCGGTGTACCTTCCTATGTCAGAAAACAGCCATCAGGTGGATATCCACTTCCTGCGAGACCGGAAAGAGATCTCCTCCGCCACTGCATTTTATCAGGCGGGGGTGCGGGACAGCGTTTCGGGGGCCATCAATATAACAGACTTCCCCCTTGAAATGGCCAATCCATTTATTCCCGACGGAATGGCCCGTATGCAGGGTTTTCTGCAGGGAAACCTGGACATTAAAGGACGTGCCTCCGATCCCAAAGCGGCCGGATTCCTGCAGATGGATTCAGCTTCTGTATTCGTAGTAGCAGCAGGATCGACTTACCGTTTCGACAATAAGAAACTGGAAATTGGGAACAACAAGCTTCTGTTCAACAATTACAACCTGTACGCATACGGAAAAAATCCATTTGTTATTAACGGGGATATCAACTTCTCCGACCCGGCCCGGGTACTGGCTAACCTGAAATTAAATGCTGATAACCTGCAATTGGTAGATGTTAAACGGAACAAGGAGAGCCTGGTCTATGGCAAATTGTTTGTAAACCTCAATTCTACTTTACGGGGACCATTGGATGCAATTACCATGCGCGGGAATCTTCAGCTATTGGGTAATACGGATCTTACCTATGTGCTTAAGGATTCACCCCTCACGGTTCAGGACCGCCTGTCGGATCTGGTTACATTCACCTCCTTCACCGATACTTTGTATACGGATCGCATGGAGGAGATTCCTCCGTTACAACTGGGAGGAATGGATATGCTCCTTACCATACATATTGATCCGGCCGTACGGTTGCAGGCCGACCTGAGTGCGGATCAGGAAAGCAGGATTGAGCTGGAAGGAGGTGGTGATCTTTATTTTCAATATACGCCTCAGGGGGATATGTTTTTAAATGGGAGATATACCCTGTCCGGAGGAAGTATCCTCTATACGTTGCCGGTAATTCCCAAAAAGAAGTTTACCATCAAGGAGGACAGCTATGTGGAATGGAATGGCGATCCGATGAATCCGGTTCTTAACTTACAAGCTACCGAAAGGGTGCGTACGGCAGTAACACTGAATGAACAGACTCCCCGGCAGGTAAATTTCGATGTGGGAATCTCGCTGAAACAACGTATGAGCGACATGCAACTCGAATTTACGTTGAATGCTCCGGAAGATCTGACCATGCAGAATCAGCTGAGTGCAATGGGTGAAGAGGAACGCAGCAAGCAGGCGGTAAGCATGCTTGTAACAGGGATGTACCTGGGGAGCGGCAGCGGGACCGGAAAAGTAAACATGAATATGGGGGCTGCCTTAAACAGTTTCCTGCAAAAGGAAATTACAAACCTGGCTGGTTCGGCACTTAAGACAGTAGATATTTCTTTGGGAGTTGAAAGCAGTGAGGAAGAAACCGGCGAAAAGCGAACCGATTATTCTTTCCGCTTTGCCAAACGGTTCTATAACGACCGTATCCGGGTGGTGCTGGGGGGACGAATTTCAACCGGAAATGTACCGGAACAGAATCAGACTTTTATCGACAATATCTCATTTGAATATCGTTTGGATAATAGCGGAACCCGGTATGTGAAATTGTTCCACAACAAGAACTACGAAAGTATTCTGGAAGGAGAGATTACCGAAACCGGGGCCGGTATTGTGTTGAGAAGAAAAATGAAACATATAGGTGAGTTCTTTATTTTTAGGAAACCCAAAAAGATAACCCCTGTAAATGAAAACAATGCGAATGATGAATCAAATCAATAATACATCTCTGTTTCGTTGGGCAAGCCTGCTTATGGTTATAATTCTGTTATCCGCTTGCTCCACCACCCGGAATCTTCCGGATGGTGAAGTTCTGTACACCGGAATCCGAAAGATAGCTATTCAGAACGAAGACTCCACCAAGGCCGGACAGGCTGCGCTCGAAGAGATTGAAGCCGCATTGGCTTATCCTCCCAACAATGCCATCTTTGGAAGCTCGTCTTTACGTACTCCGTTTCCCTTTGGATTGTGGATTTACAACGGATTTGTAAATAAGAAAAGCAAATTCAGCAAATGGATATTTAATAAACTGGCCGCAAAACCGGTTCTTATCTCTACTGTAAGCCCGGATGTACGAACCAAGGTAGTGCAAAACTTGTTGCGTGAATACGGGTATTTCAACGGCACCGCCTCCTATTCTGTTTTGCCCGACAAAAAAGACTCCCTGAAAGCTAAAGTGAGTTATCAGATAGACATGCGGCAGCCCTATAAGATAGATACCGTAATCTATACCTCTATCTCACCCAAAGCCGATTCGATCGTCCGGCAGACTTTAGCAGAAAGGGCTATCCGTCCTAACGACAATTTCAGTGTGATCAAGCTGGAAGAAGAGAGACAGCGGCTGGCATCGATCATGAGAAACAAGGGGTACTACTATTTCCGTCCCGATTTTATAGCCTATCAGGCAGACACCTTAAATTATCCGGGCAGGGTAGGATTAAAGGTTATCAGTAAGCCGGGTCTGCCTGCCACCGCTGTACGCCCCTGGCATGTGGGCAATATTTCCTACAGTTTGAACGGATACGATGGAGAGACTCCCACCGATTCCATCTTGTACAAAGATCTGATGATCTATTACGAAGGCAAACTGCGGGTTCGTCCGCGTATACTTTACAACCGACTCTTCTTTAGAAAAGGGGATCTTTATAAACAGTCCGTACAGGAGAAAACTCAGTCGGCTTTAAACAGGCTATCCATTTTCCAATATACCGATATGCAATATACGCCCAAGGATACTTCATTAGCCTGCGATACGCTGAACCTGCGTATAAATGCCATGTATGAACTTCCGCTGGACGGAGAACTTGAACTGAATGTTACCTCTAAAAGCAATAATCAGGCAGGTCCGGGTGCCGTAGTCAGCCTTACCCGCCGGAATCTTTTCAAAGGAGGCGAAGTGTTGGGAATAACGCTTCGCGGGTCTTACGAATGGCAGACCGGCAACCGGGTAAACGGAGCCAGCAACTCCATCAACAGCTATGAACTGGGACTCTCGGGTACTCTTACCTTTCCCCGGATCATTTTCCCCGGCTTCCAACATAAGATATACGACTATCCGGCCAATACTACGTTCAAATTGTATGCCGACCAGCTCAACCGGTCGCGCTTCTTTAAATTACTGGCCTTTGGAGGAAGTGCTTCCTATAGTTTTCAGCCAACGGCATCCAGCAAACATACGTTGGTTCCCTTCAGACTAACCTATAATCTGTTGCAGAGCACCACGCATGAGTTCGATTCCATCACTGCTGCCAATCCGGCCTTATACCTTAGTTTGAAGAATCAATTCATTCCGGCTATGAGCTATACCTACACCTACGACAATGCAATGATTAAAGAGGGGAAAAACCAATTGTGGTGGGAAAGCAGTATCACCTCCGCAGGGAATATCCTTTCGGGAATAAACGCCCTGGCGGGGAAGAGCTTTACGAAAGGGAAAACGATCCTGGGTAATCCGTATGCCCAGTTTATCAAACTTACCAGCGAAATAAGAGTGACTCATGAAATAGACCGGAATCAGCGGCTTGCCATGCGGTTGATGGGCGGTTTCATCTACAGCTACGGCAATGCCACAATCGCCCCCTATAGCGAACAATTCTACATCGGTGGGGCAAACAGCATCAGAGCATTTACGGTTAGGAGTATCGGTCCCGGACGTTTCCGTCCCAATATAGACAATCCCTATTCCTACATCGACCAGACGGGCGATGTTAAACTGGAAGCAAATATCGAATACCGTTTCCGCATGATCGAAAACCTGCATGGTGCTGTTTTTCTGGATGCAGGGAATATCTGGCTGCTTCGGAGCGACGAAGCACGCCCCGGGGGATTAATTAACTCGGCAAACTTTTTAAACGACATTGCATTGGGAACCGGAGCAGGTATCCGGTACGACCTGGAATTCCTTGTGCTGCGGCTCGACCTGGGTATCGCCTTACATACTCCTTACGAGACTGGAAAGAAAGGATATTATAACATTCCCAGATTTAAAGATGGGCTGGGACTGCATCTGGCCATCGGCTATCCATTCTAACAACAGACAGCCGATATAGCCGGATTTCAGATTTATTTAACAGGGTTCTATAAGCGGGAGGTAATGTAATCGATTACAGACAAGCAAAGATTGGTCGTCTTATCATCGCTATCCAATTCGGGATTAAGTTCTACCAGATCCAGCGACTTGATAAGGTTTGTCGACAATATGTGACTTACAAACTCTTCAAATTCGGAAGGGATCAATCCTTCCGGCACTCGGGTTCCTGTTCCGGGAGCATACGATGGATCAATGCTGTCCACATCAATGCTGAAATGGACATTCCTTATTTTCCGTTCGCGTAATTTATTCTTGATATCTTCGGCAACAAAGGCAATTCCTTTGTCACGGATGGTATCCATGGTATATACGCTGAGGTGCTGCTCTTCAATCAGTGCGCATTCTCCCTCATCCAGACTGCGTGTTCCAACCAAAAATACATTCTGGGGAAGCACTTTATTGCCGGGCGAATAGACATTCACCAACTCTTCGCTTCCCAATCCCATCAGTGCACTTAGAGGCATGCCATGAATATTTCCGCTGGGTGAAGTCTCTCCCGTATTGATATCTCCATGGGCATCCAACCAGATGATACCAAAATCATCGTAGCACTTACCAACTCCCGATGCACTACCCAGTCCCAGAGAATGGTCGCCGCCTATTACAAGGGGGAAAGCTCCGCCGCGCAAGGTATCATATACAAGTTCAGCCAGGTTGTTATTAACTTCTACAATCACATCCAGGTACTTCAACCGCGAACCCTTCAGGTATTTTTCCTCTTCTGTAACAGGAGGAACATATAAATTTCCCAGGTCGAAGGCTTTGTGTCCGTGACTGCGGATCAGGCTCATCAGTCCCCTTTCCCTTAAATAATTAGGAGCCTTTTCCACTCCCTTCCGATCGCAGCCCAGATTCAGGGGTACACCGATAACATTTATTTTCATGTGGTTTTGTTTTTAATTTATTCAATCAGCCATTATTTTCCAAAAGCATCCAGCGTTTTCCGGATAATGGCAATGGAGTCCATCATTTGTTCCTTCGTTATAATCAACGGAGGGGTAAAACGAATGATATCTCCGTGAGTTGGCTTGGCCAACAGACCGTTCTCTTTCAATGCGAGACAAATATCCCATGCCGTTTTATGCTCCATCGGTCTTGTCACCACAGCATTGAGCAGTCCTTTACCGCGGACTTTAAGCAACATGGGATTATTAATTTTTGCAATCTCGTTCCGAAATAATTCACCCATCTCAAAAGCGTTTCGTGTTAACTGTTCGTCGCGTACAACCGATAAGGATGCGATAGCCACACTTGCAGCCATGGGACTTCCACCATAGGTAGAGCCATGTTCTCCCGGAGCTATGGTAAGCATAATATCATCATTGGCCAATACTGCCGAAACCGGATACATCCCTCCCGAAAGGGCTTTACCCAAAATAAGGATATCCGGATGTACATCCTCGTAATCGCAAGCAAGCAATCGTCCGGTCCGCCCGATACCAGTCTGAATCTCATCGGCCATGAATAACACCTGATGAGCCTTGCATAGATCGTAACAGCTTTTCAGATAGCCGTCGTCCGGCACTACTACACCGGCTTCACCCTGAATAGGCTCCACTAAAAAACCGGTGACATCCGGATCCTGTAAAGCAACACGCAAAGCCTCGGTGTCATTATACGGAACTTTGATGAATCCCGGAGTATAGGGCCCGAATCCGGCATAGGAGCTCGGATCGGTCGACATCGATATCACGGTAATGGTACGTCCATGGAAATTATCACCACAAACAATGATCTTGGCGCAGTCGGGAGCCACGCCTTTCCGCCGGTATCCCCAACGTCTGCAAAGCTTCAAAGCCGTTTCAACAGCTTCAGCTCCGGTATTCATAGGTAATAATTTATCGTATCCGAAGAAATGACAGGCATATTCCATATACTCGCCCAATACATCCGAATGGAAAGCTCTGGATACAAGGGCCAGCTTCTGAGCCTGGCCGACTAACGCATCTACAATTCGGGGGTGACAGTGTCCCTGACTGAGCGCCGAGTATCCTGCAAGGAAATCAATGTATCTGTTTCCATCCACATCCCATACATAAACGCCTTCTCCCCGCTCCAACACCACCGGAAGCGGATGGTAATTGTGAGCTCCATAATTCTCCTCCCGAAGAATGTAAGCATCTGTTTTCATAACGATATCCTGTTAAATATTGCACATACTGTTAGTAGTAAAAAGGTTACAATACTCAAAGATAGTATGATAAGTAACAAAATGATAATCTACAGTCTATGTTAAGAAACACATATTAAATAAAAAAACCTCCTTGTTCCATAGAAAGGAACAGAGGAGGCTCTATATATCATAGTACGATTACTTAGGGTTGAACCGTAAGGTGATTCTTTAGCGGATTCGAATACATCTGCAATATTTTGGTGCGCAGGAAGTCTTCGTCCTTGTTTGGTATTACAATCTTGTCAAGCTGTCCCTGAAGGTATTCTTCAAAGGCTTTCTTATCCTTCTGTCCGTAATTAGCACTGAATCGTGTGCCTCCGTACAACATATCGTAAGCAAGGTAGTTACACGGATAGAAACGGTAATGTCTGTAAATCTCCTGATCGATGGCCGATGCCACGGCAGTAATCAGTTCGCTTTTCTCCATTCCCCGATCCAACTTGGCCAGTTCCTTGTTTATGGGTGAGCCCAGTGTAAAATGCACACGCCCTTTATTGTAAAGAAGACCTGTTTCCATGGCCAGTAAATCGTCGCGCTGACTCTTAACAAAATCAGGATTGTCGCGTTTTTGCTGGAACTCCTGCGCTTTCAGAAAATCGCACGGGTCATATTCGTAAGAAATAGCTACCGGAACAATATTAAGTTCCATCATATTGGTAAGGAAATCTTTTGTCCCCCCCATATTCAACATCTTCAGAACGCTTCCCTGGGTACGATCGTCCGAATCTTTTGATCTGCCTTCACGTTGTGCAATCCATACAGATTCTTTAGTCTCCTTGATTGTGTGATGCATGTAGGCAGATAAAGTCTGACTAACCTCCAGCATCTGGCGTACAGACACTCCTCTTTTAACTATAAAGCTGTTGTTAAGCCTAACCAGCGTTTCAATCCAGGGACGGATCATCAGGTTATCGCCGATGGCCACTTGAGTCATACCGTGCCCCACATCGTAAAGCATCACATTCAGAAAAGCTGCATCCAGAACAATATCCCTGTGATTTGATATAAAAGTACAAGGTTCTTTCGGCAAACGACTCTTACCAGAAATCGTTAGCGAAAAAGTTGTTTTTTTTGCAACTGTCATCACCGCATTATAAGCCATTACCGACTTAAAATCTTCTTTCGTTTTAAAAGATCGCATCAATGCAGAAAACTCTGTCCAATTCAAATCGGGCATTATGTAACGCAAAGCACGTTCAAAATCGTCGGAAGCAAGCAACTTTTCAATTGCATCTTTCACCTCATTGTTGTTGAGAGGTCTAATCTCATCAAAATTGGGAGAAACTGTTTCTTTATCCATATTTTTTTAAATTATTGGCAAATCTTATTTAGTTCATTTCCGATAATATCAGACATCACATCTTTGATGTCTAATCCGGCAGCACGAACCTGCTGAGGAATAAAACTGGTGGCCGTCATACCCGGTGTTGTATTGATATCAAGTAATTTGGGTTCACCGTTTGCCTCAATGATGTAATCCACACGAATGATTCCTTTAGCACCCAGAATGTCGTATATACGTAAAGTTTCACGTTGAATCCGTTCTGCCAGTTCTGCCGGAATACGGGCTGGGGTAATCTCCTCGACCTGTCCGTTATATTTTGCATCAAAGTCAAAAAACTCATTGGATGTAACTACCTCCGTAAGCGGAAAAACAACTTCTTTCCCCTTTACTTTATAACAACCACAAGTTACTTCTGTTCCGGAAATATAGCTCTCAATTAATACTTCCTCTCCTTCTTCGAACGCTTTGGCGATCGCCCCGTTCAGTTCGGTAATCTCTTTCACTTTGGTAACCCCAAAACTGGAACCTCCGTCGTTAGGTTTTACAAACACAGGTAAGCCCAGATATTCTACAATAGCCTGATCAGACCATGCTTCTCCTTTAAACAACCGAACTGAGTCAGCAACATTTACACCAAAACTCTTCAAATAATTGTTACATACAAATTTGTTGAAGGTTATGGAGGCAGCCAACACACCACAGCAGGAATAAGGCATTCCTATCAAGTCGAAATAGCCCTGCAACAAGCCATTTTCTCCCGGAGTACCATGTATGGTGATATATGCAAAGTCGAAACGCACCACTTGTCCGTTTTCGACAAAACTAAAATCGTTCTTATTGATCGGAGCCGATCCACCATCGGTCAGCCTTACAGACCAATCTCCTTTTTTAAGGATAACCACATACAGGTTAAATTTATCCTTGTCAATAAACGAGTAAATACCTTCTGCACTCTTTAATGAAACAACCACTTCGGAGGAATCTCCCCCTGCAACTATTGCAATGTTCTTTTTCATTTTTTACAACTCTTTGTTATTTACATATGTTCGCCATTTATTGATCAATTGCGTCATATCGTCGGGCATATCTGTATCAAAAAACATTTCCTGACCGGTAGATGGATGAACAAAACCCAATGTTTTGGCATGTAAAGCCTGTCTTGGGCAAATTGCGAAACAATTTTGCACAAACTGTTTATATTTTGAAAATGTAGTACCTTTTAGAATATCGTTACCACCGTACCGCGCATCATTAAAGAGAATATGTCCGATATACTTCATATGCGCCCTTATCTGATGTGTACGTCCGGTTTCCAGCCGGCATTCAACCAAAGTAACATATCCCAACCTTTCCAACACGGTATAATGAGTAACCGCTGTCTTACCCTGATCTCCATCAGGAAAGACGGTCATCTGCATCCTGTCTTTCGGATCTCTGCCTATATTTCCTTCTATCCGGCCTTCGTTTTCCTGCACTATCCCCCAAACCAACGCTCTGTAATTCCGTTTGGTTGTTTTGTGGAAAAACTGCATACTCAGATTAGCCTTTGTTTCGGGCTTCTTTGCTACGACAAGCAATCCGGATGTATCTTTATCAATCCGATGTACCAAACCCAAACGAGGATCGGAAGGATCGTACGAAGGATCGTCTTTGAGATAATATGCCAATGCATTCACCAACGTTCCGGTATAATTTCCATGACCCGGATGCACAACAAGGCCCGCAGGCTTGTTCACCACCAACAGATCATCATCTTCATATACAATGTTAAGGGGAATGTTTTCCGGAATGATTTCGAGCTCCCTCCGGGGGCGTGTCATCACGAGTGTAACCACATCCATGGGTTTTACCCTGTAATTGCTCTTTACCGGAGTGCCGTTTACCAGAATAGCTCCGGCTTCTGCTGCAAGCTGAATACGGTTACGTGTCGCATTCATCATGCGGTCCACCAAAAACTTATCAACTCTAAGCAGTGACTGACCTTTATCTGCAACAAAACGGAAGTGCTCGTAAAGCGTTGGAGACTCCTCCAGTTCATCATCTTCAGAAATATCGTCGTCGGCCAAAAGATCCTTTAAAGGATCCTCTTCTATCTCTTCCCAAGAGTTATTCATATCAGAACCAGTTTTCTTCTTCGCTGTCCAATTCCTGTACCTCTGTCGAATCTGAAAGAGAATCCAATGGATTCGCCTCGCCGCTGCTAACCTTTAAAACAAGAGCTGCCTTCAACGAAACTTTTTCTCCGCTGTTCAACATACGGCCCCGGTGCTCTACACCGATAACCAGGTCTTTATAATCTCCCGGAACATATTCTATCTCTACAGATGTAAAACCAGTTGCCTGCAACAATGCCTGTGCCTGACGGAAAGAGAGATCCTTTACATTAGGGATGGGAGCCGTTTGAGTACTGGAAGCATTGATGGTAAGAAACACGATACGGCCATCCTTAACCTTCGAACCGGCTTCGGGAACCATCTCTACGATTGCCCCGGAAGGGACTTCACTGGAGAATACAGAATCAATCACATTGTAACGCAGGTTGCTTCTTTCAAAGAAAGCTGCAGCCTCTTCAATTTTGAGCCCCTTTACATCAGGAACGACAACCGCCTCGTTGTGTCTGGTATAACTGCTTAACCAGGCCATTACAACTCCTAAAAGAACCAGTGTAATCAAACCGGCCAACAGCAGGTTTGCTACGAACGGATTCTTCAAAATTTTAATAATATTCTGTTTCATTTTTTATCTTGCTTAG